>SKYZ01000146.1 GCA_007127625.1 Aquisalimonas sp.
AGCATGCCGGAGATACGACCGATCTCGGTCTGCTCCCCGGTGGCGACCACCAGCCCCGTGCCGCGACCAAAGGTCACCAGGGTTCCGGAGTACGCCATGCACAACCGGTCACCTAGGTCTGCCTCGGCGGCGACGGGCTCCACACCCTTTTCCACCGGCACGGATTCGCCGGTGAGCACCGCCTCCTCGATGCGCAGGTTCTTGGCATGGAGCAATCGCAGATCCGCCGGCACCTTGTCGCCGGCCTGCAGGACGACGGCATCCCCCGGGACGATCTGATCGGCCGGGATCTCCCGTCGCTGCCCATCGCGGATGACCAGAGCCGTAGGCGAGAGCATCTGGCGAATGGCATCAAGTGCCTTCTCCGCACGCCCCTCCTGGACAAATCCGATCAGCGTGTTGATCAGCACGACGGCGAGGATGACGCCGGTATCCACCCAGTGCCCGAGCAGCGCCGTACCCATCGCCGCGGCGATCAGAATGTAGATGAGAATGTTGTGGAAATGCCGCAGGAAGCGGACCAGCGGGCCCGCTTTCGCCGGGGGCTTCAAGCGGTTATCGCCGTACTGCTCCCGACGACGCTCCGCGTCACTGGTGGAGAGGCCGTCGGTGTCGGATTCAAGCGCCGCCAATGCGTCCGGCGCCGAACGCGCATGCCACGGCCTGGCCTGACCCTTCGTTTCGGTCTGCTGCTCCGACACTGCCCCCCCTTGCACGATCAGGCCCTCGAACCAGGGCGGTTCGGTGCCGTCCGGCACCCGGGACCCAACCGGCAGGCTACCACTCAAGAGGCAGCAATAATTGATACAGATCAGGTAGAGGGGCTACAGCATCGCCGGGCGTGCTGCCCGGTGGTCGCAGTGATCGGGGCCGTGGCGGTCAGCCGTCCTGCTCGTCACGGATCAGCTCGGCCACCAAATCTGGAGCCTCCATGGGGATGAAGTGGCTGTGATCCGCCAGGTGCAGATCGCGACCTCGGGGAAAGCGCGCGGCCAGGTCAGGCCAGGTGGGCGAACTCGAGAAGTCCATGGCCTCCCGCTGCGCCGGGGGCGCTTTGGCACGGACCACGGTCACGGGCACCGGCAGGTCGGCAACCTGCTCATGGATGTCGGCACCGAGGCTGTTCAGGTACACCGACGCTTCCACCCACGGCGGACACGCCAGCACGTAACCATCGCCGTCGTCCGCCGGGACCAGCCCCCAGCGACAGTAATCCTCCAGTACCGCCGGGTCCCAGTGACTGAACGGGGCGCGATCCGCGAAACGCTGGAACATGGCCTCCCAGGATGGCCACTGGTTCCGGCGGCGAGCCGTGGGATGATCACGATAATCCTCGGGAGGCTGGCCAGGCAGGTACCGGTCCGGTGGAAAGATCACCGGATCCAGCAACAGCAGCCACCGAAAGGCTGCGGGATTGGCGGCCGCCGCCTGGACCAGCGAGTGCCCGCCCATGGAATGGCCGACGCCCACGGCGCCTTCGAGCTCCAGGGTCCGGACCAACTGTGCCAGATCCTCCCCGAACACGTCCCAGGTCAACGGGCCCTGCTTGTCACTGCGCCCGTGCCCGCGCATGTCCACGGCGAACACGCGTCGGCCATTCAGGCGTGCGACCACCTGATCCCAGCAGCGCGCGTGGAAGCCGGTGGCGTGGACCAGCAGCACCGGCGGCTGCGCAGCAGCATCACGGGCCGGCCATTCAAAGCAGCTCAGCTCGATCCCGTTGACGCGAACTCGATGTTCCGTGGGCGTTTGCAGGCTCTCTGCAGACACGTACTCACTCCCGTTGTGATCTTCGCGGAATCCTCAGCGCAGGCGCTCGATGCGGATGACGCGTTCGTCGCGATAGGTCACCAGGTGATCGCGACTGCCGTGGGCACTATCGTAGACCTCGCGCTTGCCAACCACCGCGCCGAACTCGTTCTCCAGCCGCGTGATCCGCACCGGGTCGCCGCACTTGTCGTGGACCTCCACCACGTGATCGCCCTTGAGGACGAGATCATTGCCGCAACGCATGTAATCCGCTGCCGCCGCAGTCGACAGCAACAGTGTCAGCACCATGATAAGGAATCGCATCACCGCGCCCTCCTGGACGTTCAGGGACCCTTGGCAGTTGAGGATGCCCCGCTGCCGAAGTACTGACAAGGGGCACGTAGCGAGGCCACGGCGGGCATGAAGGAGACAATGGTCTACGGCTTGGAGGGTAGGCATCGACGCGGCCGACTGACAATGGAGCGCTCAGAGAGGCCAGTCGGCGTTGGTCGCGGAGCGCGCCGTGCAAAGTAGGCCGACGCAAGCCTCATTCAGAGGCGCTTGCAAACAGCCCCGAAGGCCGGTCCCCCGGGGCTGCTGCTTCCTTTGCGTACCAGCCTGTCACTATCCTGCAACAGGCCTGACTCAATGATCCTCACGGTCTAAAAGTCGTCCTCTTCCTCACAGTCCGGATGCTCCGGATACTCCTCGCAGTCAACTTCGCCTTCAGCCTGGACGGTCGCCGGTGCCATACCGCCCGCGATCGGGGCAGCGGTTGCTACGCCAGCCAACCCGAAACCGAAGCTGAACATGACAACCAGGGCAAGACCGAGCTTACGGATTGAATCAAACATCACACGTACCTCCAGTGGCTCAGATGGTCGCGCCACCGATCTCGTGACGCATCCTGTCTGTGCAAGCCAGATACCAATCGTTGGTTTTCCTTTCTATATCGGCAGCATACGGAGCGCCCCCCACCACGACGTCTCTGTTACGCCGCGCCGCCCTCCCCACCGTTCTCGGACGACGACAGGTCTTCACCCGAGCGGGATGGTTGCCGACCCTCCGAGAGGCGGAAAGGAGTGCAAGCATGTGCAAGGATGCATGTCTTTCCGCACCCTTCCTTGCGGCAGAAGCCACATGAGCCGGGGCTACAATCAGGAAGCGGTCTCTGCCACCCTCGGCTTACTGCCTGTCACCGGCTGGACGAAAGGTTGACTGTGCCCGAACGGCAACAGGCCCGGGGGAACCTAGTTTCCTGATTCTGACGTGTGTGACGCATGGAATCTTCCGGCAGCGACATATCGCGTCGGTGCGTTGCCACACTGAGGCAACCCATCGGCGGCACGCGAAGCCCTCCTGACCGGTTCGCTGGCCGTGCGCTAGCGTACAGACTGCTTACCCCCTTCCACTAGCATCAAGATGTCGAGACACCCGGTTACCACGCATGACCATCAAGCGTGACGTGGCGGGGCCTGGCAGACGCAATGACTCGATCCACCCAGGCTCCGGGATTGCCGCCCATCAGATGCAGTCTGCGAGGAAAGACCCATGACACAGCGAAAGAAGGGCAACATGAATGACGACATGATGCAGCTGGCAATGGCCGCGCCCATGGTCGTCGCCCAGCGGATGATCCGAATGGTGCTCGCCGGCGCCTACCCATCAGCGCGTGACCGCAAGGAGATGGGTCGGATGAGTTCCGAGAAGGTGGATGCTTTCACCGAGTCCTGGAACACCACGATCACGCGGATGACGCAGGCGAACATAAACCTCGGCTTCGACCTGATGCGCGCGACGTGGTCACCCTGGAACCAGACCACCGGACTTATGAACACAGCCGCGGCACGGTTCGGTAACGCCACCACGGCCAGCATGGAGCAATCCCTCGCCCCGGCGCGCCGGCGTGCCGGGGCGAACGCAAAGCGCCTTGGGCGCAAAGGGGCCTGATCGGGCCTTAGCGACAAAAGGCGGTGACACGCGCTTCATGGCAACGCGTGTCACCGCCTTTGAAAGATGCTCGGGGTGGCAGGATTTGAACCTGCGACCACCTGCACCGCCTGCTCTTCCTCAAAGAGGTCAGATGTCCACCGAAGCGGGTCAACTCCATGATGCTGACAGTTAACTCGCGTCGGGGTGGCGCGGTTCGACGTGTAGCTGCAGTCCAACCGCGTGAGCGACGGCGACAACCGTGTCGTGATGTGGACGCCCTTCAGGAGTTAGTACCGATTGGATCTCCTCACGCGGCAGACCGGTCACTCGGGATATCTCGGTGACTCCGCGTGCCTCCATCGCATGGCGGGCGGCGAGCCGCACCGCGTCAGGCGCCTGGCCGTTTTCCCGCGCCGTGCTTAGTCGGTCTGTAGCGCCGCCACTGGCCTCCTGGGAATAGACCGTTGGGACTGCCATCTCGTCGGCACTGTCGGCGGAGTTGGTTGTTTGACGGCGACGCCGGTCGCGCCGATCCCACCACAGGATGAGTGCACATGTCGGGATCACAAAGGCGTAGAGCACCAGCAGTGCTTGATATTCGAAGGCCACGAGCGCCTCCTCACTGTCTGCCGCCAGGCGCACCGGGAACGGGAATCGGACGCCCCTACTGCACGGATGACTGCGCATCCGCGTCGAGACATTCCTCCGGATCGATTCCGATGGCCGGCCGCTCGGACAAGAAGCTGTCGCGGACCGGTGGTGCATCCGCTAGGTCTGTCCAGCACGGCCGCTTCGGTTCCGTTACGAGGCGACCGCCGACACGGTAGATCCAAACCTCTTCGGCGTCAATTTCCATGTCTCTTGGAAGGCGAACCGCCTGGTTGCGCCCATTCCGGAAAAGGCGCGCAATGCGCGGCGCCTCGTCCAACGAACGGAATAACCCCGCCAAGTCCTGTTCGGTGTTGACTCGTGGGTGCTTCATTAGTGTCACCTCTCGGAGCGCATGTGCCGAGCATTCGCTGCCATGGCGCCCGCGTCAACGACGTGCCTGTAAAATTGCCGAACGCCAAGGCCCCGGCCGCCTGGCCTCTTCTGTAGGGCTCCAGGCGACCCGGAGCGGTCATTGATTGAGTTGAAACCATTGTCCGCTATGGCCCCGTGCAGCGTATCCGCCGAGTCTATATCTTTAGGAAGCATCCTGGTCTAAACGCTTGCCTGGAAGATAGAAAGCGCCCCTGACGCGTTGAGTCCATCGGTAGTTGATGCAGGTGTGTCAGAACAGGGTGAAACTGGCGGTCACATAGGCAGTGTAGCCGGCTACCAGGAGTGCGCCCTCGGTGCGACTAATGCGGTGCCCGGTGTAGAGCACGAGCAGTAGGAGCAAAGCAGATGCCAGCATGACCCACTGGTCGAAGATCAGCATGCGCGGGCTGACCGGCAGCGGCTGCAACAGCGCTGAGATGCCCAGGATACCCAGCAAATTGAACAGGTTGCTGCCAAGGATATTGCCAACGGCCACATCCGCCCGGCCGCGCAGCGCGGCGAGCAGAGACACTGCGAACTCTGGCAGCGACGTGCCCAATGCCACCACCGTGAGCCCAATGACGGCCTCCGACACCCCCATTGATCCGGCCAGGCCCATTGCGCCCCAGAGCAGGGCTTGTGACCCCGTGACCAAGAGCACCAGACCGCCGAGCAACGCCAGTGCGGTGGTTATCGGCCTACCCGGTAGCACCGTTATCTGCGCTCCCTCCTGTCGATGGATGGCGCCGGCTGCCGATTGCGGGCGGCTCTCGGAGATGTAGGCCCAGATGAGGTAGCCCGCCAGAGCCACGAGGAGAATCGCAGCGTCCCAGCGCACCAGGGCACTGCCCCACACCAGCACTAGGAACAACGCGCTGGCGCCGACCACGGAGAGGCCGTCGCGCACCAGGGCCAGGCGTGTGATGGTGAGGGGTGTAATGATCGCGCACACACCCAGAATCAACAGTACGTTGCCGATATTGCTGCCTACCACATTGCCCAGAGCGATATCCGGTTGCCGCTCAAGCGCGGCGCTGACGGAGACCACCAGTTCCGGCGCTGAGGTGCCGAAGCCCACGATGACCAGGCCGGCGAGAAGCGGTGAAATACCAAGGCGCTTGCCCGCGGCAAGGGCTCCGCGCACCACGGCCTCACCGCCGGTGGTAAGCGCGATCAGTCCGATGGCGATCAGCAGGAGGTCCACAGGAGCTCCCTCTCAATATTCTGCCTTGGTGAGGTCGTGCTGCTCATGAGGGCGCTTTGGTCACTTCGAAGGCAGGGAAATCCCCATCCGCTGCGTCATCGGGGTCCGAGCTCGGGCTCGGGTTGGGCCCATTCTCCGGGGCGCTGTCCTCGTGCAATTCGGGAGTAGACTCCGTTTGCGTGTGCGCCCGAGGATCCAGATCGATGATGACTGGCGTGGAACGCGCCATGGTGCGGTAAGGCTCGCGGGCCGGGGTGGACTCTCCACGGAAGATCAGCGCGGCGAGGCTCGTAAGCGCTCCAATTCCCGCCATGAATAGGAATAGCCCCTCATCACCGAACCGACTCATGACCCAGCCTCCGGTGATCGGGCCGAGTGCTGCGGCAACGCCCCAGATGAAAAGGAGAGCGGCAGCGACGGCGACAAAACCGGATCCGGATCGGATACGGTCGTTGGCCTGGGAGACGGCCAACGGGTAGAGAGTGAAGACGACTCCCCCGAACGACGCGGCGGTGACCAGCAATGCCCACAGAGGGAGGACATCGGCGTACAGTCCGATGACGGTGCAAAGGGCAGCAGTAGCGGCCCCTACCGCCAGGATCAGCGGTTGGCGACCGAAGTAGTCCGAGAGATGACCAATGGGCCACTGCAGTATCACCCCACCCAGGATCAGGCTCGCCATCAGCCAGGAGACCGCGGTGAGGTCCAGCCCGACGCGGATCCCGAACGCCGGGACCACGGCAAAGATGATCCCGCTGGTGAGCCCGGAGGCCAGACAGGTCCAGGTCGCCAGGGGGGATCCCCTGATGGTCTGGCGCAACGCCATGGGTGTGTGTGGTGCCGGCTCCGGCGGTGTGCTGGCGCGACTTAACGCCACGGGGATCAGACACAGCGCAAACAGAACGGCCACGACCATGAACAGCTCCATTGATGCCGGGTCGCCCAGGGGCAGGAGGAGCTGACCGATGCCAAGGCCAACATAGGACAGGATCTGATATACCGAGAACACGCGCCCGCGGGAAGCCGTGCTGGCACGCTCACTGAGCCAGCTTTCCACCACCATGTAGAGGCCAGCTGCGCTGAAACCGATCAACATGCGCAGGCCGAACCAGACAGCCGGCAGGACCACCAGCCCCTGGAGCAGAATGGCCGCCGTGCAAAGGGCTGCGAACGTGGCAAAGGCCCGGATATGTCCGACGTGGTGGATGATCCGGCCGGCCCACTGAGATCCAGCAACCAGGCCAACATAGTACGCGGAGAAGATGATTCCCCTGACTTGTGGGTCAACTGCCTCCAGGGTCAGGCGTACGCTCACCAGCGTGCCCATGAGGCCGTTACCGACCAGCAGGACGGTCACCGATGCGAGCAGCGCGACGATTGAGAAGAGAATCTGGCGCATGAACGACTCGCGAAAGAAATCCGCCGACGGTGCTTGCAGGGTCGCCAACGGTAGCCGAGGCCAAAGGGATCGCTCGGTCTGTTAGCGCACGGAGTTGCAGGACGTATGCACGCAGACCTTGGCCTTCCCCGGGGTGTCCACGACACCGGGGGAAGTCCATCTCTCAGATGCCGAACGACTGGCGGCTCAGGATCGATAAGGGCTCTCGTTCTTCAACGATCGCATGAAAGGGCCCACCGCTCCGGGGCGTCGTCTCGCAAGAGGAACGGTGTGTCTCTCCTGCATGTCTACGCAACCCATGGCTGCAAGGCTAGGCTTGCCCCGCGACTGGGAGACGGCCAGTCGTCCGTGCCTTGAGGGTGCCTGTCGCCGCACCCGGCACGGCGAAACCAAAACCGTTCCGGTCACTTGCCCTGTCGCACAGGTCTCGCCTAAGCGGCGCGGGTAAGTGGTCGCGATTCTGGCTTGAGACAATCAGCAATGGGGAACGCCATGAGTGACCAATTCCAGTACAAGCGTCTGAACCGCGACGACGCTGCCCTGCTGCTCGTCGGCCACCAGTCCGGACTGATCTCGCTGGTGCAGGACTTCTCGCCCGGTGAGTTCAAGAACAATGTCCTCGCCACCGCGGCCTGCGGAGACTACTTCGGCCTGCCGACCATCCTGACAACCAGTTTCGAGGACGGGCCCAATGGCCCCCTGGTTCCGGAACTCAAGGAGACGTTCCCGAACGCGCCGTATATCGCCCGGCCGGGGAACATCAACGCCTGGGACAACGAAGACTTCTTGAACGCCGTCAAGGCAACTGGCAAGAAACAGCTCATCATCGCCGGTGTTGTCACGGAAGTCTGCGTTGCCTTTCCAGCGCTCAGCGCCCGTGAAGAGGGCTATGACGTGTTCGTCGTTACCGATGCCTCTGCTACCTTCAACCAGGTTACGCGGGACGCGGCGTGGTATCGCATGCAGCAGGCCGAAGTGCAACTGATGAGCTGGTTTGCGATGGCGTGTGAACTCCACCGCGACTGGCGCAACGACATTGAAGGCATCGGCCAGCTATTCTCCAATCACATTCCCAACTACCGCAACCTGATGACCAGCTACTTCGCCAAAGCGTCTGTTTG
>SKYZ01000338.1 GCA_007127625.1 Aquisalimonas sp.
ATGCTCTGCCTCCAGTGCGACAGCGAACGCCGGGTCATGCGGGTGCTGCCGCCCAGCGGCACGGACCCGCGGCTCGCGGAACTGACCCTGCCGCTGGAGCACGGACGCAGCCTGATGGCGGAATGTCTTCTGGACGGCCAGCCGGTGCATACCCTGGACCCGGCGGTGGAGTCGCGGCTCAGTGTGGTGGATCGCCAGCTCCAGGCCCAGTTGCCCGGCGATGGACTGCTCTGCCTGCCCATGGTCACGGACGCGGCAGCGGCGGGGGTACTGGTGCTGGGCATCCGCCATGATCAGGTCTCGGCGCTCCTGGACGAATCCCCACTGCTGCTGGCCTTTGCCCGCGAGGCCGGGGATGCACTGCGCGCCGCGGACATCGAGCGCCGCCGGCGACAATCCGCCGTCTCCGAAGGCGTCGCCACCGCGCGCATCGAGCACGACGATCTGGTGCGCGAGGCGAGTGAACCGCTGGCCATACTGCGCAACTACCTGGCAACGCTGGAGACACACATCGAGCACGGTGACCCGGCGCGGGGGCAACTGCTGGCCCTGAACGAGGAGGCGGAGCGGCTGTCGCGGCTGCTGGCCGCCCACGACGACACCTCCAGCGCCGCCCGCACCGGCTGCATCAACCAGCAGGTGCGGCGCGCCGTGCGCATCGCCGAGCGCAGCGGAGCGCTACCGGCCAATGCGCAGATCGACCTGCGCTTCAACCCGGACCTGGACGGGGAGACGTGCCCCTCCGGTCCGGAGACGCTGCAGCAGATCCTGTTCAACCTGCTGCGGCTGATGGGCGGACATCTCGGCGGCGGCGTCACGCTGACCGTGCGGACGACGGGTTTGGTGGAAACCTCCGGGCAGCGGTACATTGAGATTCTGCTGGAACACGATGGACCGGATGTGCCCGCAGGGGTGCGGCGGCATCTGGTGGCGGGGCGTGCGCCGGGGGGCGATGCCCACGGCGCCGACACCGAGGGACTGAACGTGGCCGCGACCCTGCTGCGGGATGCAGGCGGGCTGCTGACGTACCGATGGATCAAGGGCGAGGGAGCGCGCATGCAGATAATGGTGCCTCCGGGATCCGCCTGAGCAAGCGGCTTGCGCGAGTCGTCGTCGGTGGCAGGCGGCGACGACCGAAGTACCGCGGGCGGCGCCGGACGCAGAAAAGAATAACCTGGGCACGGGTGGGGTGGCTTCAATGGCGGCCAATCAATCGCACGAACGCGTGCTGGCCATCGACGCGCAGCCGCGCATGCTGGCGAGCCTGCAAGCGCTCGCCGCAAGTCGTGCCTTGCCGCTGGACACGACGGATTCCCTTGGGGAAGCCCGCACCATGCTCGCCGGAGGCTGTCACGGCGTGGTGCTGCTGGATCCCGGAATGCCGGACGGTAACGGGGAGGGCCTGGAGCTGATTCGGGAACTGCGGGACGGCCCCGGGGACGTGGACGTGGTGGTATTCACCGCCGACCCGTCGTCCCTGGCCCCGGTGCAGGCCCTGCGCCACGGCGCTTCGGATTTCCTGCGCAAGCCCTGCAGCCCCGAAGAGCTGCTGGTCACGGTGCAGAACACCCTGGAACGACGCGATCTCAGCCGGCGCAATCGCGAGATCAGCAGCCGTCTGCGGCGCTCGGAACGCCTCTACCAGTACATCGTCGACAGCTCGCCGGACCTGATCTACGTCCTGGACGACGAGGGGCGATTCACCTTCGTCAATGACACCATCCAGCGGCTGCTGGGCTATCAGCCCGAGATGCTGCTGGGCCGCCATTTCAGCCAGATCATCACCCGCGCCGACCGCGCCCTGGCCCAGTGCTGCTTCAACGAGCGCCGCACCGGCGACCGTGCGACCCGGGGGCTGGAACTGCGTCTGCAGCCGGCCCGCGGCGGCAACCCGGTGTACGTGGACCTCAATGCCATGGGCATGTACGGGGACGGCGACGGCGAACCCGCCGGGCACTTCCTGGGCACCTATGGCGTCGCCCGGGACGTCACCGAGCGCAAGCACGCCGAGGCCATCATCCGGCACCAGGCGCACCACGACATGCTCACCGGGCTGCCCAATCGGGTGCTGTTCCAGGACCGCCTGCGCCAGACCCTGGCCCAGGCCCGGCGCGCACAGACCTCCGCGGCAGTGCTGTTCCTGGATCTGGACCGATTCAAGATGGTGAACGACAGTCTCGGCCACTCCTTCGGTGACCGGCTGCTGGAGAACGTGGCACGACGGCTCCGGGAGTGCCTGCGCGAAGGCGACACGCTGGCGCGCATGGGCGGCGACGAGTTCACGATCCTGCTGCCCAAGCTGGAGCGCGAGGACTCGGCGGCGCGGGTGGCGGAGAAGTGCGTCACCGCCCTGGAACAGCCCTTCTCCCTGGACGAGCAGGAAATCTACCTGGGGGTGAGTATCGGCATCGCCGTTTATCCCCAGCACGGCGAGACCATGGAGAGTCTGGTCAAACATGCCGACGCCGCCATGTACCACGCCAAGGCGCAGGAGGCGGCGCACTTCGCGTTCTACGACGCCAACATGGGGTCGCGGCTGGATCACTACCTGAGCATGGAAACCGGCCTGCGCCGGGCTCTGGGCAACGATGAACTCAGCGTGGTCTATCAGCCCCAGGTGGATGCCAGCGACGGCCGGATCACCTGCCTGGAGGCGCTGTTGCGCTGGCAGCATCCGGAGCGCGGCGCCATTCCACCCATGGACTTCATCCCGGTGGCGGAGCAGACGGGCCTGATCGTGCCCATCAGCCTTTGGCTCCTGCGCGAGGCCTGTCGCGAATGCCTGGCCCTGGGCGAACCCGGCGATCCGCCACGGCTGGCGGTCAATCTCTCCAGCCTGCAGGTGGAACAGCCCGATTTTGTCGACGGTGTCGTCGACGTACTCAACTCCACCGGCTTTCCTCCGGAGCGACTGGAGTTCGAGATCACCGAGCACTTGCTACTTCGCAACACCGACACAGTAGTGGACAAACTGCGGGAGCTCAGCGGGCGCGATATCACCTTTGCCATCGACGACTTCGGCACCGGGTACTCCTCCCTGAGCTACCTGCAGCGCCTTCCCATCCACACCCTCAAGATCGATCAGTCGTTCATCCAGGGGCTGCAGAACGGTGGCGACGAGGCGACGCTGGTGCAGACCATCGTCGCCATGGCCCGGGGCCTGGGCCTCGCCGTGGTGGCCGAAGGGGTCGAGACCACCGAACAGATGCGCGTTCTGCAGTCCATGAACTGCCATTCCATGCAGGGCTACCTGTTCAGCAGGCCCCTTCCGGCCAGTGCCTTTGGTCACCTGGGTCAACAGGGTACGGGCACGCCCTGCCCGTCAACGACACAGGTCAACGCCGGATCTCGGCGGTAAAGTTCAGCGTCGCTTCACCGCCGGCGGGGACATCCAGCGTCCAGCGTGCCACGCCGGCTTCCGGCCGGGTGTGATCCGCGGACTCCTCCAGCATGGTCCAGTCGCCAGGCAGGGTCTCCACCACGGTGACTTCCCGGTCCACTTCGCCGGCGTTGCGCAGCCGGATCTCCCAGCCCTGCTCCTCGGTGCGCTCGTCCAGGCGACGAAAACGCGTCTGCCGCCGCTCCGCAGTAAGGTCGAAAGCGGCCCCAATGGTGATCTCCGCCTCCTCCCCGGACGGTGTGGGCCGCAACCGGTCCTCCCCTGCAAGCACGGGCTCGCCGTCGCTGTCCAGCTGATAGACCCGCACACGGCCGCCGGGCAGCGGCTGGCCCAGCGCCGGCTCGTCGTTGACAAAGGTCAGATGCGCCGTGACGGGCTGGAAACTCCCCCGCCCCTGGCGACCGAAGCCGATGCCCCCGCGCATCCGGTACTCCCGGGTCAGCGGCACCTCCTCGGCGCCGAGGAAGCGGACCTGCTGCTCGTCGTCGGGCTCCAGGGTCACCGGGCTCTGCAACCGGAAGCGGTGCTGATCGGCAACCGCCTCCGCGTCACTCATCTGGTCATCCAGGGCACGGCTCGCCAGCCGCTCCGGGCGTGCCATGGCATCGGCGGACGCCCCCGCCACCAGCCGCACGTCCGCGGCGCGGAAGGGGGTGCCGGTGCGATTGCGCAGCGTTGCCCAGGCATCCAGTCCCATGACCTGCGTATCGGCACTGACGGTCATCACGTATCCCACCTGCCAGTCCAGGCCATCGGCCAGGTAACTGAAATCCAGCCGCTGCCGCCCGGGCAGTTCGGTGGTCAACATCAGATCCAGCGCGGGTGTCGCGGGCAGCGACGGGGGCAGTTCCCGGAACACCGGCCGCCAGGGACTGCCCGGCACAAGGGTTTCGATTCCGGTATCCCCCTGCACCACGGCCCGATCACCGTCCACGGCAAGCACCTGCACCGCCCGTTCGACGGTCCCGCCGTCGTCGGCATCGCGGACCAGGGTGATCTCGCGACCCGTGTGCGCCGCCAGCAGGCGCTCCGGAGTCAACTGCCCCTGGCGTAGACGGGTGCGCGCGATGCGCGGACTGCCCTCGCCAAGGACCATCAGTGTGTCGGCCTGCAGACTGCCCGGTACGCCGAACAGTCGCAGTTCCTGGTCACCACGCTGCAGCCCCACGCTGCGGCGCTCGGCGACCTGGGCAGGGCCCTGCTGGTAGAGCGTGAGAATCAACTCCTCACGATCCTCCGGGCCGGACTCGGCGCGGTCGGGATCGTCCAGCGGCTCGCCCTCGACACCGCGGACCTCCCATGCCACCGGAGACGTCCGCACCGTCTCGGCCACCGCCGCGGCGGCGCCACCGGTCAGCATACCGGCAACGGCCATTAACAGAACCAGTCTCCCCACGAGTTGTCTCCTTTCACACGCGCCCTTGTCAGGGGGCAATCGTTGACCTTTCGCCGGGGGCTTGCAAGACTCCGGCGCATTGCGGACACACGGATGACAGACCAATGCACCACCCTCTCCGCCTCACACTTGCAGTCGTTCCGCTCGTCCTGCTCGCAGTGGCGGGGGATGCCATGGGCAAGAGCATCTTCGGCTGGATCGAACGGGTCAAGCTGATGGACAGCGAGCTGGTCATGGAGGCGAAGCTCGACACCGGCGCCGACACGTCGTCCATCAACGCTCCGGCTCCGGAAGGGTTCGACAAGGATGGCGAGGAATGGGTTCGTTTCGAGATCACGGATGCAGACGGCGACAGCCACACCTTCGAGCGGCCGGTCGAGCGCACCGTGCGCATCCGCAGCGCCGCGGGCACCACGCGACGCTACGTGGTCCGGATGGACATGTGCCTGGGGCACATCCGCCGCACCGCGGAGATCAACCTGGCGGACCGGGAGGATCTGAGCTACCAGATGCTGATCGGCCGCAACTTCATGGAAGGCCACGTGCTGGTGGACTCGGGCCCGAAATTCACCATGGACCCCTCCTGCCACGCCGAAGCGGCGGACGTGGACGCCGCGGACCACGCTGACGACGACGAAGACAGCGAAGACAACGGTGACAACGAGGACGCCGATCAGGCGGCAGAGGACAACGACGACGAGACGGACGAGGACGACACGGACGACTGACCCCCGTCACGGCGACGGGGACAGGATACCGGACTCAACCGCGGAGCAGCCGGTGCGCCGGATCCTGGCGAAAGTACTGCCGCAACTGCTCGTACACCCCGGGCAGGGCGTCGCGCAGGCCGGCGGGCTGCTCGAAGAAGACCTCGCATGCCACCGCGAAGAACTCCCCGGGAGCTTCCGCGGCATAGGGATCCAGAAACGTCTCCCGGCCCTCCTCCACCGCCTGGCAAAGCCCGGCGTAGGCCTCACTGAAGGCGGCAGTCCAGGCCTGCAGGGACATGTCCGCGGGCAGCGGCGGGTGACCGTTGGCATCGCCATTGACCATGTCCAGCTTGTGGCAGAGTTCGTGAATCACGACGTTGTAGCCGTCCAGGTCCAGGGATCGCTCCACGTCATCCCAGGAAAGCACCACCGGACCGCCTTCCCAGGCCTCGCCGGCCAGGGGGCTGACCTCCTCGTGGGCGACCCCGGCATCGTCGGTATAGGCGTGGCGGGCCAGGAACCCGCCGGGATACACCAGCACCGTGTGCCAGCCCCGGTACGCCGACAAGCCCAGGTTCAGCACTGGCAGGCATGCCAGCGCGGCAAGGCCGGCACGCATGGCGGCATCCATTTCCAGGCCATCCAGCGGCTGCAGACGCTTCTGGTGCAGGAACAGTGATGCCAGTTCCCGCAGTCGCTCGCGTTCCGCGGCCTCCAGACCGTCGAACTGCGGCAGACCGTCCATGAGTTCCTGCCACAGCACCGGGTCGATGCCTTCACGTTCCAGAATGCGCTCGCGCCGCCAGCGGCGCAGTCGGTCGAGCATGCCGCGCTCCATATCTCAGGTTCCGGCCCAAGGGTACCCCTGCCCGTGTCCGCTGTCGCGCCCGTAACTGTCGCCATCCGGCGTCTCCCTTGGGAAACACGCCGCGATCGTGGATAATCGCGGCTCCAGTCGTATCCTGCGCGGGAAGAATCCATGGCCCCACCAGCCCAGTCCGGCGGTCCTCGCCGGGAGATCAGCATCGGTGACAGCTGCTACACCCTGCTCGGCACCGCCCACGTCTCCCGGGCCAGCGCCGAGGAGGTCACCGACCTGATCCGCTCCGGAGAGTTCGATGCCGTGGCGGTGGAGCTGTGCTCCACGCGCTTCCAGAGCCTGACCCAGCCGGACAGCATGGCGCGCATGGACCTGTTCCAGGTGATGCGCGAGGGCAAGGCGGGCATGGTGGCGGCCAGTCTGGCCCTGGGTGCCTACCAGCAGCGGGTGGCGGAGCAGGCAGGCATCCAGCCCGGCGCCGAAATGAAGGCCGCCGTGGACGAGGCCAAGGCGGCGGGTCTGCCGGTGATGCTGGTGGACCGGGACATCGGCATCACCCTGCGGCGGGTCTACCACAACGTGCCCTGGTGGCAGCGCTTCAGCCTCATTTCCGGGCTGATGGCGAGCCTGGTGACGCGTCAGGACATCAGCCCCGAGGAGATCGAGCAGCTCAAGGAAGGGGATGTCCTGGAATCCACCTTCGCCGAATTCGCGGAGCGCTCGGAGCGGCTGTACCAGCCGCTGATCGCCGAGCGTGACAGCTACATGGCACTGCGCCTGCAGGAGGAGAATGGCGACGGCCGGTACCGCAACGTCCTGGTGGTCATCGGCGCCGGGCATCTGAAAGGGCTGGCACAGCATCTGGAGGCGCCCGCACCGGCCGATCCCACTGCCGAGCGCGAACAGCTGGACACGGTACCGAAGAAGGTGCGCTGGCCGCGCATGATCCCGTGGATCATTGTTGCCCTGATCCTCTCGGGCTTCGTCATCGGCTTCACCCGCAATCCCCAGCTCGGCGCCCAGCTGGTGGGGGAGTGGTTCCTGATCAACGGTGTACTCTCCGCCGCCGCCGCAACGCTGGCGTGGGCGCATCCCGTGACCATCATCGGCACCTTCTTCGCCGCACCGTTGACGTCGCTGAACCCGACCATCGGTGCTGGCTTCGTGGCCGCGGCCATCGAAATGACCATGCGCAAGCCCAACGTGGGCCATTTCGCCAGCCTGCGCACCGACGTCGCCTCACTGAAGGGCTGGTGGCGCAACCGCGTCTCGCGGACGCTGCTGGTGTTCCTGTTCGCCACCCTGGGATCGGCGGCGGGGACCTACATCGCCGGCTTCCGCATTTTCGAGCGTCTGATCACGATGTAGCCGATGTACGGTGCGTAGGGCGGACCTTCAGGTCCGCCGAAGAAAGACATGCAAGCCGCGGTGGCCCATGGAAGCCCAACCGGCGGACCTGAAGGTCCGCCCTACGGCCCACGGGCTCGCCCGGCCGTCAATGCTCCCGCGTGGCGTGGAATTCAACGTCCGGCCAGCGCTCCTGGGTGAGATCGAGATTGACCCGCGTCGGTGCCAGGTAGGTGAGGTTGCCGGCCACGTCCTCCGCCAGGTTGTCCCCGGCCTTGCGGCGGAACTCCTCGAGCTTCTTCGGATCGTCACAGGTCACCCACCGGGCGGTGTTGACGTTCACCGGCTCGAACAAGGCGTCCACGCCGTACTCGCTCTTGAGGCGGTGGGCCACCACGTCGAACTGCAGCACGCCCACGGCGCCGACGATGAGATCGTTGTTGTTCAGCGGCCGGAACAGCTGCGAAGCACCCTCCTCGCAGAGCTGCTCGATACCCTTCTGCAATGCCTTCATGCGCATGGGATCCTTGAGCACCACGCGCCGGAACAGCTCCGGCGCGAAGTTGGGGATGCCGGTGAACTTCAAGGATTCCCCCTGGGTGAAGGTGTCGCCGATCTGGATGGTGCCATGGTTGTGCAGACCGATGATGTCCCCCGGGTACGCGTCCTCGGCCTGATCCCGATCCGAGGCCATGAAGG
>SKYZ01000412.1 GCA_007127625.1 Aquisalimonas sp.
ACACCTTGGCATGCAGCGGATTGTCGCACGCGGCCTCGACAACAACCTCGTTGGCGACTTCCTGCACCCGCTCCAGTTCATCTTCCGGCATCTGGCTGATCTCCACGCCGGCTTCCTTGAAGCCTTCGGTGCCCTCGGTGGAGCCACGCTCGGACCAGGCGATGGACCAGGCCATGGTGGCCTCGGCGGCGACCTTCAGCGCCTCCTGGGTCTGTTCGGGCAGGGCGTCCCAGGCGTCCTTGTTGATCATCACGCCGAAAACGCTGGCGGACTGGTGCCAGCCCGGGGTGGCCCAGTAGTCGACGATTTCGTGGAAGCCGATCTTGTAGTCCACGCCGGGAGTGGAGAACTCCGCCCCGTCGACCACGCCGCGCTCCACGGCCTGGTAGATCTCGTCACCGGCGAGGGTGACCTGGGAACCCCCGAGGCGCTCGAGGACGCGCCCCTGGTCACGGCCGGCCAGACGCAAACGCATGCCGTCCAGGTCGTCGATGGACTCGATCTTGGTGCGGCCCATGAAGCCGGACTCGTTGTTGGTGATACCGTAGGGCAGGTACACCATGTCGTACTCGCCGTAGACCTCCTGGTAGATGTCCCAGCCGCCCCATTCGAAAATCCAGTTCAGGTAGTCAACGGCATTGAACATCATGGTGTGGGTGGCCAGGGGCGAGAAGGCGGAGTCGCGGCCGGCCCAGTAGTCCGGCCAGTCGCCCGAGGCTTCGATGCTGCCGGTTTCCGTGGCGTCGAAGACTTCGCCGGCCGGCATCAGGCTGCCACCGGCGCGGAAGTCGATCTCGATCTGATCGCCGGCGATGCGGTGGACGGTATCCACCCAGCGGCGGTCGATCTGGATCAGGTCGATGGCGTCGGACCAGGTGGTGGTCATGGTCCACTCCGCCTTGTCGGCATGGACGGTGGTGCTCATGGTCCCAAGGGCAAGGCCAGCGGTCAGGCCGCCGATGGCGAGTCGAGTCAAGTGTTTCATGGTTCTCCTCCTGCGTATTCTGTGTCTTCCGGCGCGGGTGCGCCGGAGAGCCCTGGCATCGCTGCACGGGCGTCGCCATGCAGCGACTCGGCTCATCCCTAGCAGGCTTCGTGCCATGTGCCGAGGTGTTCCCCAAGCTACTGATATAACGGCGCTCCCTTTCTGTGTCGCGGTGTCGTGCGGAGGGATGCTGCGGGCGTTGTCCGGATTTCCGGACATTATCCGGTTATTACGCTCCGAGAGTGTCCGGAGATCAGGGCATGTGTCCGGGTTTCAGGACATCCGGGCCAGTTTTTCGTACAGCACGGACCGGGAGATGCCCAGCATGCGGGCTGCCTGACTGCGATTGCCGCCCGCCGCGCGCAGGGCGTCCTCGATCGCCGCCTGCTCCGCCGCGGCCACCGTCTCTGCCAGGGGCCGCACGGGGCCGGCCGGCGGATTCGCCGAAGGTGGCCCGCCAAGCCCCTCCGTGGGCACCGGGAGCACTGCGGCCATGTCCGGCGCCGACAGTGCCTGCTCGCCCTCGTTCAGGGTCAGCGCCTGGGCCAGCGCGTTGCGCAGCTCGCGGATGTTTCCGGGCCAGTGATACTGGTGGAGCACGGCGAGGCCCTCGGCGGTGAGTTCGGCATGGAGCTCGCCCCCGAGGGCAATGTCTTCCAGCAGGGTTTCGCACAGCACGCCCAGGTCGTTGAGGCGCTCCCGCAGCGGTGGCACGCGGATCTCCAGGACGTTGAGCCGGTAGTACAGGTCCGAGCGGAAGGTGCCGTCGCGGAGCATGGCGTCCATGTCGCGGCTGGTGGCGGCGATGATCCGCACGTCCACCGAATGGACGGTGTTCGACCCCAGGGGCTCCACTTCCTGCTCTTCCAGCACCCGCAGCAGCTTGGCCTGCAGTGCCAAGGGCATGTCACCGATCTCGTCCAGGAACAGGGTGCCGCCGTGGGCGAGCTGGAACTTTCCTTCCCGGGCCCGCTCGCCGGCGCCGGTGTAGGCGCCCGGCGCGACGCCGAAGAACTCGGCCTCCAGCAGATTCTCGGGGATGGCCGCCAGGTTGACGCCAACGAAAGGGCGATTCGCCCGCGCCGAGGCGCTGTGGATCGCCTGCGCAAGGATCTCCTTGCCGGTGCCTGTCTCTCCCAGCAGCAGGACCGGAGTTTCACGACCGGCCGCAAGCCGGGCCCGGCGCTTGACCTCCAGTGCCGCCGGACTGGCGCCGACGAAATCCGACAGGCTGTAACGCGCCGAGCGACGTGCCAGCGCCCGGCGGGCGGCTGCCAGGTCTTCCTGCAGCCGGCGGTACTTGCCCATGAGGGGCGCCAGGGGCTGGAGATCGTCGTACACCACGAACGCCAGGGCACCGATGACGCGGCCGCCGTCGACCACTGGCAGCCGCGTCACCACCAGCTGCTGGTCCCGGAATTCCATGATATCCAGTAATTTCGGTTGCCCGGTCCGGACCGTCTCCGGCATGCGGGTGTTGGGGATGACCTCGCGCACTGGCCGGCCCACAAGCTGCTCCGGCGGTTCACCGATCAGGCGTGCGTAGCTGGGGTTGATCCAGCTGATGCGGCCGTCGGCGTCCACGGCGATGGCGCCGGCACTGGCCTGCTCCAGGTGGGGCAGCAGTGCCTTCATGAGTTCCCGCGTCACGCCCATGGCGGGATCACGGAATGATTCGGCCGGTTCCATGCCCGTCATCGTGACACCTTCCTACTCACCGGCAAAAACGTCGCTGGGCGCCTGCATGAAGTAGCCCTGAATGTAGTCCACACCGGCGCCCCAGAGCACGGACAAGCTGGAGGCGTCCTGGACCAGTGCCGCAACAGTGCGTACACCGGCACTACGGGCCTGACTGGTGATGGCCTGCACGTCGGCGCGCAGTGTCGGGTTCGTGCCGATCTCCCGGGTCAGCGCCGGTGACAGTTTGATGTACTTCAGCGGCAAACGCTGCAGCAGATTGTTGCCGTCTGCCCGCGCCCCGTAATGCTCCAGGGCGAGGGCACAGCCCAGTGGCTGCAACGCCTCCATCAGTGCCACCGTCTCGGCGAGGTGGGTGGCGGCGGCCTCCTGGGTGAGCTGGAAGACCAGGCGATCTCCGGGGACGCCCTGTTCACGCAGCTGATCCGCGAGCCAGCGGGGGAAACGGCCGTCCGCCACCGTCTCCGGAAACAGCTTCACGAACAGGATGGGTCGGTGGTCGCGCCGCGCCTGGCTGGCGAGAACGTCCACCGCCTGACCAACGATCCAGTGGTCCAGGCGTGTCGTCAGGCCAAGGCGCTGCGCGGCCGGCAGAAACTCCTGGGGGAGTACTTCGCCACCCTGCTCGTCGAGCATGCGTACGAACACCTCGTACACGGAGACCGGCGTGCCGCTGAGGCTGGCGATGGGTTGGTACACCAGCCGGAAGCGCCCCCGGTCCAGGGCGTTCGTGAGAGGACCGCTCCAGTCAATGGTTTCTGCCGTAGCCTCGCCGGTGGTGGCCGCCTCGGCCGCTGTGTCACCGGCCAGCGCCGCGTCCCGGGCGCGTGCCAGGGCTGCGTCGGCGTTGCTCAGGTCCGTGCGCAGCAGGGTCAACCCGAGGCGTGCGCGCGTGGCGGGTGCCTGCTGCTCCAGTGCCTCCTGCAGGCGGGCGGTGAGATGCTCCAGTTCCGCGGCATCGGCGCCGAACAGCAGGGCGGCGTAGACACCCTCATCAACACGGGCCGCCAGCGCAGTGGCGGGGAGCAGTGCCTGCAACCTGCGCGCCGTGGCGACCATCAGGGCCCGTTGAACCCGAGGGTCCCGGCCGGTGGTAGCCTCCGCCGCCTCCACCTGCAGATAGAGCAGGGTGGTGCGGTGTTCGTTGCCGCGGCTCAGCGCCAGTGCCTGCCGGAGCTCCTCCAGCACATGACCGGGGCTGTCCAGGCCCGTGTCCGGATCGCGGCGTGCCAGGTAGCGGGCGCTGGACTGCAGCCCGGCCACGCGCTCCAGCCGGCTGCGGACAATTGCCGTGAGGTCCGTGGCGGGTACCGGCAGCCCGACGACACCGTCGATCCCGGCGCGGGCGGCCAGGCCATCGAAACGTCGCTTGTCGCCGGCGGTGAGAATCAGAGCCGGCAGGCCGTAATGCCGGCTGTCCTGCCGCAGCATTTGCATCAGTTCCGCAGCGTCCACCGCGGCCAGGTCCCCCGACACCAGGAGTATGTCCGGTCGGTTGGCACGCACTTGATCCAGCAGCTGCATGGGGTCGTCCAGAACGGTGGTGGTCATGCCGCCGGTGTGAAGGCAAGCGCCGGTGTCAGCGAGGGCGCCGGTATCGTCCACCAGCAGTGCGTGCAGGTGCTCGGCTGCCCCCAGTCCACGCAGCTGATGGAGCCGGTGGGCGAGGACGGAGGGGTTGAACGGGCGTGTGAACCAGGCCTGCGCGCCGGCACGTACGGCCCGCAGACGCTGTTCCACGCCGTCGTTCCGGCCCACGACGACCAACGGCGCCGGGCCGCATCGCCCGCTTGCATGGATATCCTCCAGCACCGCGGAGGTGGCGTCGTCGGGCAGGAGTTCATCGTCCAGCACCACCGCGCTGGGCGGTGTTGCCGCGGCAGCGTTGCGGAAGACGTCCAGGTTGACCGCGTGGCGGGTGCGCAGGCCGAAGTCCCGCAGTCTGCCGGCAAGTTGCTCACCCATTCTGCCGTCCTTGAACACCAGGAATACCGGTGCGTCGCCCCGAGCGGCACCCGTGCTCGTGTCACTCCCTGCGGTCATGCGCTCGCCTCCGTCGCCCTATCGTGTCCCGCGAACGGCAACCAGCATAGCGGACCCCGATGGTTGAGGGAAAAGCTCCCGCGGCAACCCCTGGAAGATCCGGTCGGAGTCTTCTTTGCCAAAGCGCCAACGTCGTTCCCGGGTCGGGGCGCGGGGGCTGATGCAGGCGAGCGCTGTGCTCACCGGCCTGACTCGCCTACCATGAAGCTCACCATGAGCAGTCGGGACGGATGGGCCGACAATGACACGCAGCGGGTGGCGCCAGTGGACGGCCAAGCGGTGCCGACGCATCGGACTCCTGGTGCTGGCGCTGTTGGTGTGCGTCTATTCGGGCGTCGCGGTCTACCACACCATCAAGCCGTTGCCGGACGGGCTGAACGCCGCAATGCCCTCACGATCCGACGGTGAGGTTCGCTTCCTGGCCGATTACACCTGGCTGGATGAGGAAGGTCGCCGCCAGATGGATCATGAGATCTTCGATCGGATCCTGGCCCTGATCGATGGTGCCGAACGCCTGATCGTCCTCGACATGTTTCTCTTCAACGACTTTGCCGGCGCCAGCGACGATGCCGATCTGCGCCCGCTGTCAGCGGAAGTGGCCGATGCGCTGATCCAGCGGAAAGAGCAGCGGCCGGACATGCCCGTTATCCTCATTACCGACCCGATCAACACGCTCTATGGCGGCATCGAGAACGATCATCTGCAGCGCCTGGAAGCGGCCGGTGTGGACGTGATCGTTACCCGCCTGACGGCTCTGCGTGACTCCAACCCCATCTGGTCCGGGTTGTGGCGTCTCTGCTGCCAATGGTTCGGTAATTCACCGGGTGGGTGGCTGCCCAACCCCGTTGGTGATGAGCCGGTTCCCATGCGCAGCATTCTGGCCCTGCTCAACTTCAAGGCCAATCACCGGAAAACCCTGTTTGCCGACACGCCGGCTGGCTGGATCGGACTGGTGACCTCGGGGAATCCCCATGATGCGTCCAGTGCACACGGCAACATCGCCGTGGAATTCTCCGGCCAGGCTGCTCTGGATCTGCTGGCAACCGAGCGCGCCGTAGCCCGATTCTCCCGCCCCGAACTGGACTGGCCCGAACCCGATCAGCCACTGGCCGCGGCGGAAGAAGAACCGGTCCCGGCGAATGCATCGGACACACGTGTGCAGGTCCTCACCGAGGAGGCGGTACTGGAGGGCATTCTGACGTTGCTGGAGCGTTCCCGGGCCGGAGAGTCCGTGGATCTGGCCATTTTCTATCTGTCCCAGCGCGACACGGTGGAGGCCTTGCTGGCGGCTCATCAGCGCGGCGTCCGGGTGCGCGTGCTGATGGATCCCAATGAAGGGGCGTTCGGTCGTGAAAAGGCCGGCGTCCCGAATCAGCCGGTTGCTCATGAACTGCACCAGGCCGGCATTCCCGTGCGCTGGTGCAACACCCGGGGGGAGCAATGTCACAGCAAATTCATCCTGCATCGGGGCAACGACGGCCGGGGTGAATTCATCGCGGGCTCCGCCAATTTCACCCGGCGCAACCTGGACAATTACAACCTGGAAACCAGTGTCAGCGTCCGGGCCGCGCTGGATGCACCCGTCATGGAAGAGGCAGCCGGTTACTTCGATGGTCGTTGGCACAATCGCCCCGGCCAGGAGTTCAGTCTGCCCTACAGCGAATACGAGGAGGAGAGTCGCCTTCGCTACTGGCAGTATCGATTCATGGAAGCCACCGGCCTGTCGACCTTCTGACCGGGGAAGGGTCCGTCGGCCACCACCGAAGCGTTGGCCGCGCACCAGTACCCCGCCTACCGAACTTGGGTTACAGGACACGAGGGCACCGAAGTCGAGTGCAGCCCGCGGCTGTCCGGCGCCATCCGGCGCGGCCGGCCACGCCACTGTGCGGTGCCGAACAGAATGGACTCGGAACCAGCCGTTAGCGTTCCCGGACACCAGCGCACTCAGGGTGACTTGCGCTGGTGCCAACGACCAGCGCTTCTGGCGCTTGGGCTTTGTGGCTCCGGGAGAGAAAACCAATGGAAAGGCACACGACTCGATTGGCATATCTAGGTGTCATTGCAACTGCCGGGTTTGCGGTATCCGGCTGTCTTGGCGGTGGCAGTTCCAGTAGTGGGCGGGATGATGAGGATGGCTCGCCGGATACAACAGAAACCCGCCCCCACGATCAGCGGGTGTTCGTGATCGACGCCGCAGGCTCCGACGAGTTCGAGGCGCTCGAGGGCCGCGAGACCGACCGCTGGACGGGCGAGCTCAACGGCGCTCGGTACCACGTGGAGGTGCCGGAGAACTGGAATCGCATCCTGGTCATGTATGCCCATGGTTACCGCGACGGCGATCCCGAAGAGCTCACGGTGACCAACCCGCAAATCCGTGAATACCTGATCGATAACAACTTCGCCTGGGCGGCCTCTAGCTACAGCGCCAACTACTATGACGTGCGCGCCGGGGTGGAGGACACCAATGCCCTGGCGATGGCGTTCAACGGTATCGCCGCCGAGAACGGCCGCAATCTGCAACCCCCGGCTACGAAATACATAATGGGTGTCTCCATGGGCGGGCACGTCGCCGCCGCGGCCATCGAGCAGGAGACGCGCCAGACCGCGAACAACGTGGTCGACTATGATGGCGCCGCCCCCTTCTGCGGTGTCATGGCGGACACGGAACTGTTCAACTATTTCCTTGCCTACAACCTGGCCGCCATGGAACTGGCAGGGGTCGGTGTCCGTTTCCCGGTGGCCTCTGACGAAGCCGATGGCATCACCAGGCAGATCCGCGAGGCGCTCTGGGACGATTTCGAAGCGGATCCAGCCAGCGTCAACGAGCAGGGGCAAGTGCTCAAGGACGTGCTGATGCAGCTCTCCGGGGGGCCGCGCCCCGGCTACGAGGAGGGCTTCGGTCGGTGGCAGGAACAACTCCAGAGTTACCTGGCATCCGATGGGACAATCAACGGCATCCTGAACGCGAACATGCTGGATACCCGCACCTATCGCGATGCCAGTAACCAGGACTTGATACCGAAGGTAACGCCCGATGCAGGCGCCAACGCACGGCGGGACGACGGCCTGCGCTGGATTCCCCGGGTCAACGGTGAGTTCAGCGTGCCCGTGGTCAGTACCCATACAACCGGGGATCTTTTCGTCCCCTTGAAAATGCAGCAGATCTACCACGATCGGGCTGCAGCGAACGGCAGTGCCAATTACCTGGTTCAACGGGCAATTCGCTCGACGGGTCACTGCGACTTCACCGACCAGGAGAAGATTGACTCGTTTGCTGCCATGCACGCGTGGGTAGGCGAAGGTACTGTCCCTGCGGGAGATGCGGTGTCGGATCCGGCGGAGGTCGCCAACCCGGAGTTCGGTTGCCGATTCACCGATCCCGCAGCACCTGACCTGCAAGGTATCCCGCCGTGCCCCTGAAAGCAAAAGGGCCCACGGCGATGCCGTGGGCCCTTTCTGAAGATGGTCGGGGTGGCAGGATTTGAACCTACGACCCCTGCCTCCCGAAGGGCTTCTGGCTGCGAACAGAGTTTTCCACTGGAAGGTAAAAGCTGTTCTTGGTCAATTTGTTACGTCTATTCTGCAGTAGTCACAAGCGGCCACCAAT
>SKYZ01000317.1 GCA_007127625.1 Aquisalimonas sp.
AATACCATCAACATCCGCCTGGACGCGGCCACCATCGCCTTCATCCTCGACCACGGCGAGGCCGATGTGCTCATCACCGATACCGAGTTCGCCCCGGTGATCCGGGACGCCCTGAGCCGCTGCTCGCGGCAACCGCTGGTGGTAGATGTGGATGACCCTGTGGGCCCCGGCGGTGAACAGCTGGGCACCGTGGAGTACGAGGCGCTGCTCGCCGAGGGCGATCCGGCCTTCCGCTGGCAGTGGCCCGCCAGCGAGTGGGACAGCATCTCGCTGAACTACACCTCGGGGACCACCGGCAATCCCAAGGGGGCGCTCTACCATCACCGCGGCGCCCACCAGGGCGCTTTCAGCAACATCATTGCCTGCAACATGGGGCGCAATCCCGTGTACCTCTGGACGCTGCCCATGTTCCACTGCAACGGCTGGCGCTTCCCCTGGACGCTGCCGGCGGTGGCGGGTACCAGTGTCTGTCTGCGTCGGGTGGAGCCGGGCCCAATTTTCGACGCCATCGGCCGCCACCGGGTCAGCCATTTCTGCGGCGCCCCCCTGGTGCTGAACGCCCTGGCAAGCGCCCCGGAAGCCGCCAACGCCCGCTTCGACCACAGCGTCACCGCCTACACCGGCGGTGCGGCGCCGCCCTCGGCGGTGATCGGCGCCATGGAGGGTATCGGCATCCACGTGGTGCACCTGTACGGCCTCACCGAGACCTACGGGCCGTCCCACTACTGCGCCTGGCAGCACGCCTGGGACGATCTCACCCTGGAGGAGAAATCACGCCAGACCGCACGGCAGGGGGTGCGGTATCTAAGCATCGAGGAGAGCATGGTCGCCGATCCGGACACCCTGACCCCCGTGCCGCAGGATGGCGCCACCATGGGGGAGATCATGGTCCGCGGCAACAGCGTCATGAGCGGCTATCTGAAAAACCCGAAGGCCACCGAGGAAGCCTTCCGCGGAGGCTGGTACCACACCGGTGACCTGGCCGTCTGGCATCCGGACGGCTACCTGGAGATCCGTGACCGCGCCAAAGACGTGATCATCTCCGGCGGCGAGAACATCTCCACCATCGAGGTGGAAGAAGTGCTTTACCGGCACCCGGCGGTGCTCGAGTGCGCCGTGGTTGCCGCCGCCAGCGAACGCTGGGGCGAGACGCCCTGCGCGTTCATTACGCTGCGCCCCGATGTGGAGGCGCCGGCGCCGAAAGACATTGTCGCCTTCTGCCGGGAGCACCTGGCCGGTTTCAAGCTGCCCCGGCACGTAATCTTCCAGGAACTGCCCAAGACCTCCACGGGCAAGATCCAGAAATTCGTGCTGCGGGAGCACACGGAACACCTGGGCGATGACAATGCGGTACGCTGAGACGGCGCCCCCTGCAGACAGCGAATTCCACGGCAGGGGTGGCTGCTAATCGATCTCCGGGAGATAGGCCCGCAGCTTGTCCACCAGGGCATGCTGCGGGGTGTCGAAACTCAACCCGAGAACGAGGCGGCAGTCGTCGGGCGTCTGCCGCCGTCGCACGACACACCGGATCTCCGCCGGTTCGCTCTGCCCGGGAAGATACGCCCAGATCAACAGCTCCTTGCCCTCGGTGATGGCGCTGGCCTCCACGCCCAGCAGATCGACCCGGCAACCGGTGGCGCTGATATCGGTCAACGCCGCCTGCAGGATCTCGCGATCCACCTCCACCCGGGCGGCGGCGAAACACGGCACCCGCATGGCCGAGCGGATGGCGTGCTCCGCCACCTCGTCGGGCCATTTCAGGTACAGCAGCGTCTCCGGAACGCGGTGCACGGAGAGCACCGGCGAGCGGAAGCCGAACGCCACACCGTCGAGAACGAACCGGGCCAGGGCCATCTCGTCCTGCATGAAACGCATGCGCTCAATGCTGTCGTCGCTCCTAGCACCGTTACGCACGATCAGGTAACTGGCCTCACATTGACCCACGTAGCGGGTCACGATCTTGGCCTTGCTGTTCACCGCCTGGATCTGAATTTCGTGCCCCGGCCGCAGATCCAGCCGGCGGGAGTGACGATGGGGCGGCGCGTCATGCTCGGCTGACTGCTGTTCCTTCTCGTTGGTCTCTGCCATACGGCCCCCTTCCCGCGTTATCGTTTTCTGCCCTGCCGCCATCGGCATCATTTACAGCGCCAGCAGGCTGCGACTTTTCTCGTAGTGGCGGGCGAACGCCGGCCAGTCCCGGAAAGGAACATCCGACGGCAAGCCCAGCCGCTCAAGACTCGGCAATCGTTGCCAGGCCAGATCTGCCATGGGATGTTCACTGTCCCGCCGCAGGTCGAATTGAGCGGCGATCACGGCATCGGCGAGATCCGCCTCGCCATTACCGCTCTGGCGAATCCAGTTCTCATGCTCCTCGGCCGCCGCGGCCACCGCCTCGGGAAACCGCCACCCCCGGAGCAGGGCCGCCCCCACCTCCGGGTGCGCCTCTTCCAGCAACGCCTGCAGCCTCGGCCAGTCGTCACTCAGCCAGTTGTGGCTGCTGGCGAAATGCAGGGTCGCCAGCTTGCCGATGTCGTGCAGCAGCCCGGCCAGCAGAGCGCGCTCCGAGGCCACCCGCGCGGAGGACCGGGCCAGTGCGTGACAATGCACGGCCACCTCGCGGCTGTGCCGGTAGATCTCCAGTACGCTGGCGCGGTAAGGCCCACGAATGCGATGCACCATCTGCATCAGGGCAAAATTGGTCACCAGCACTGCCACGAGATTCAGCCCCAGACGCTGCAGGGCGCCTGACACTGTGCCCGTATCCGCGCCGCCTCGCTGGGCCACGCTGTTGGCTGTCTTGATGACGTATGCCGACGCTCCGGGATCCTGGCGGATCATGTCCGCCACTGCGCGGGGATCGGGTTCGTCGGCGGACAGCGCCTCGCGCACCCGGCCCATCACCTGGGAGCCGCCCGGCAAGCTGACGCGCCCGTCGGCAACCTCCTCACGCAAGGTCGCCAGATCCTCCGCAATCACTTTGCTCAACATCACCCCCGAAGCCCCCGGCGCCGCGCACCCCGACCAAACGACCGGCCAGCAAACCGTGAGTGTCCCACAAAGTCGCGTCACATTTCAGGCGTGCCGTGTCCGCCAGCAGGTCATTCGTTGCCGAAGAACATGCGCACGATATTGATATCCCGCGTCCGGCCCATGGGCGGCAGACTGTTCAGGAACTGCTTGCCGTAGGGCTTGCCGGTAAGCCGCGGGTCACCGATCATCAGGACGCCGAAATCCTCATGGTCGCGGATCAGCCGCCCCACGCCCTGACGCAGGGCAATCACCGCATGGGGAAGCTGGTAGTCGCGGAAGGGGTTGCCGCCATTGCGTTTGAGATAGTCAATCCGCGCCTGGGTGACCGGATCGGACGGTGCGGCAAAGGGAAGCCGGTCGATGAGCACCGCCGAAAGGGCCTCACCCTTGACATCAACACCTTCCCAGAAGCTGCTGGTCCCCAGCAGCACGCCATCACCCGCCGCGCGGAACTGCTCCAGCAAACGATTCTGGGAGGCGTCACCCTGGACGAGCACCGGGTACGGCAATCGGTCGCGGAAGACGTCCGCCGCCTCGCGCAGAGCCCGATGACTGGTGAAGAGGACGAACGCCCGTCCACCACTGGCGCGGATCACCTCCTCGGCCCGCTCCAGGAACGCAGGGCCGAAGGCCGAACTGTTCGGTTCCGGCATGCCGGCCGGGGCGTACAGCAGAGCATTGTTGCGATAGTCGAAGGGGCTGTCCACGGCCAGTGCCGGGGTCTCCTCGGGCAGCCCCAGGCGCCCGCGGAAATGGCCGAAGCCCCCGTTCACCGACAGCGTGGCAGATGTGAACACCCAGGCAGCTCGATGACGCTGCATGCGACTCTGGAACTGCTGCCCCACATCCAGCGGCGTCAGGCGCAGGATGAACGACTGCGCATAGGTCTCGTACCACTGCACGAACGCATCGCTATCGCCATCAGCAAAGCGGTCCAGCAGGGCCACCATGTCCTCGGCACGCCGGTGGCAGTTCTCCAGGCCCCGCCCCCGCTCGGCAAGCGTCTCCAGGACGGCTGCCAGACCCTGCGTCGCCCGCCGCAGCTCCCCGAGCCCTTTCTGGATCTCGTCATTGCCGCTGACGGTCGCCCAGGCGGCCCGCTGGCCGGCCTCTCCCAGCAGCAGACGGAAATCCAGGGCTGCCTTGCGCAGCCGGTCCAGGGCGTCCGGCAGCGCCGGCTGATCCCCCGCCTCGCGCAGATACTCGGCGTGGCTGTCCCGCACCAGTTCCTGGAACTGGCGGCTGCTTACCGCCAGGCCGAAGAACTGCGCGGCCACCTCCGGCAGCTGGTGGGCCTCGTCCAGCACATAGGCATCCGGCGTGGGCAGCACTTCGCCGAAACCGCCCTCCTTCAGCGCCATGTCGGCCAGCAGCAGATGGTGGTTCACCACCAGCAGATCGGCTTCCTGGGCGCGGCGGCGGGCGGCCATGAGGAAACAGTCGTCGAAAGCGGGACATTCCTGGCCCAGGCAGTTGTCCGCCGTCGACGTGGCCCGCCCCCACACCGGGGCGTCGGCGGGAACCTGATCCAGTTCGGCGATATCGCCGGTGGCCGTCACGCCAGACCAGGCGCGGATGGCGCGCAAGTGTTCCTGCGTCTCCGTGCGCTCGTTGCGGGCATCCACTTCGGCCTGTTCCATGCGGTAAAGGCACAGATAATTGCCCCGCCCCTTGAGCAACGCAGTACGCACCGGCAGGTCAAGCGCCTCCCGCAGCAATGGCAGATCCTTGCGATAGAGCTGGTCCTGCAGGGTCTTGGTGCCCGTGGAGACGATCACTCGCTTGCCGGAGAGCAGCGCGGGTAGCAGGTAGGCGAATGTCTTGCCGGTGCCGGTACCGGCCTCCGCCACCAGGTTCTCCCCCGTCTCGATGGCCTCGGCCACGCCGCGGGCCAGGGTCCGCTGCTCGTCCCGCGGCTGGAAGCCGGGCACGATGCGGGCAAGAACACTCTCGGGGCCCAGGTGGTGGTCGACGTCACTCACCACCCACCTCCTGCAGACCGTCGGCGCGGGACCGAGCCGCCGCGGCGCCGTCGTCGTCATCCCGCATGTGCCGGCTCACGGCAATGATCTCCCAGTTGCGCCGCCGCAGCTCGGTGTTCCCGCCGGCATGACTCAGGGAACGCTGAGCCAGCTGCTCCGCCTGGTCATGGTTGCCTTCGCGATAGCGCACGATGGCCAGGTTGTGCCACAGCACCGCACTCTCGGGGGCAATCCGCAGGGCCCGCTCCAGCAGGGCGCCGGCGCGCTCGTGATCGCCATCGTCGGAGGCGTCACGGGCTTCGCTCATGAGCCGCTCCACCGCCGCTGCTCCGGGTTCCTCCGCCGGTGCCGGGGCGGGCTCTTCACGCGGCTCCGCCTCGCGCGCCTCGGCCTCCTCCGACGGCTCCTCCAGAACGGCACAGCCGGCGAGCACCATCACCGCCGCAAACACCAGTAGATGCAGACTGAGTCTGTTCCTAATCACCGAACCACCTCTGCAGCAGGCCGCCACCGCCGCCATCATCATCGGCGCGGCGGCGACCGCATTCCGTCCACTCGTCAGGGACATGATCCGCCATGTACGGCAGTTCACGACTGCCATTGCAGGCCTCATGAGTGCGCGCCCCGGTGTCCTCATCGATCCAGACCGGTGTCACCCCATCCGGTCGTACCGGCTGGAAACCACGTACGGCATTGGCCGACACCGCGTCTGCCCATATGCCCAGTGCTCCACTGGCCCCGGTCAGCCCGGTACCCGCATTGTCATCGCGGCCCAGCCAGACCACACCCAGGGTGTCGCCGCTGAATCCGGCGAACCAGCTGTCCCGGTAATCGTTGGTGGTCCCGGTCTTCCCGGCGACCGTCATTCCCGCCGGCAGTGTCGCCCCGGCATGCCGTCCCGTGCCCTCCCGCATGACCTCGCCGAGAGCGTGGTTCAGCAGATACATCGGTTCCGGGTCCACCACACGCTCCGTGGACAATCGGTAGCGCTTCAGCGGTTCACCCGACGCGTCAGTCACCGCGCGAACCGACCGCAGCGGTGTGCGGAAACCCTGGCTGGCGAAGACCTGGTACAGGCCGGCAACCTCCATGGGCGAGAGCTCGGCGGTGCCCAGCATGTACGATGGATAGGCGCGCCGCGGTGCATCCTGCCCCAGACGCCGGACGATGTTGGTCACGGCATTCACGCCGACATCCTGCCCTAGCCGCACGGCGGGTATGTTATACGAGTGGGCGAGTGCGTCCACCAACAGCACATCGCCGCGGAACTCGGCGTCGAAATTGCGGGGCGCCCAGGTCTCGCCCTGCCCGTCCTCGATGCGCAACGGCGAGTCGTCGAGGACGCTGCCAAGTCCCCATGCCGATGGTTGCTCCAGCGCCGCCAGGTACACCGCCGGCTTGATCAGCGAACCGATGGGGCGCCGGGCATCCAGGGCACGATTGAAACCAGCGAAGCCCGGGTCCCTGCCGCCCACCAGCGCAGACACTTCGCCGGCATCGAGATCCAGCATGACCACGGCGGCTTCCAGGGCCTCATCACCGTTTCCCAGACGGCGGCGCACAGCCTCCTCCGCCGAATGCTGCACGGTGGGTGCCAGCGTCGAGAACACACGCAGGCCCTCGCTCTGGAGATCCTCCCGGCGGTAGTCCCGCTGCAGGTGGCGTTGCACCAGATCCATGAATGCCGGGTAGTCGTGCCGCGGCCGGCGGCGCTGCTCCAGCACATCCAGAGGCCGTTGCCGGGCGGCGCGGGCGGCGTCCTCCTGGACCACACCACCGTCGGCCATGACCTCCAGGACCAGATTGCGCCGCTGCCGGGCACGCTCGGGGTTGCGGCGCGGGTTGTAGTAACTGGGCCCCTTGATCATGGCCACCAGCAGTGCCTGCTGATCAATGCGCAGGGCGTCCAGCGGCTCGCCGAAGAAGTACTGCGCCGCCAGGCCGAAACCGTGTACGGAGCGATCCCCGTCCTGGGCGATGAAGACTTCGTTCAGGTAGGTCTCCAGGATGTCGCGCTTGTCATAGCGCAACTCCAGCAGCACCGCCATGATGGCTTCGTTGAGCTTGCGGGTGAAGGTCTGATCGCCGGTGAGGAAGAAGTTCTTGACCAGTTGCTGGGTGAGCGTGCTGCCGCCCTGGACGATACGCCCGGCCCGGATGTTCGCGATGGCAGCACGCGCGATTCCCGACGGCGAGATGCCGAAATGGCGGTGAAAACGGCGGTCCTCCACCGCCAACAGGGCGCCGATCAGCGTAACCGGGACGTGATCGAGCTGCACCAGCAGCCGGTCCTCCCGCCGGGTCGGGGCAATGGCACCAATGGTGGCAGGGTCCAGGCGCACGAGATCCACCGGTTCGCCGGAATCCGGATCGCGCAGGGACTGCACCCGTCCGTCGGCAAAGTGCAGCACTAGGGCCCGGGCGGGCTCCCTGCCGTCCCAGTAGGCGAAGGCCCGGGTGGTGAGCCTGACACGATCTCCCTCCTGCGCCCAGGTGCCGGGCTCCTGACCACCGGCGGCGGAGCGGTAACCGGCGGCATCCAGCTCCGCCAGCAGACCGTCCCGGGAAAGCGCCAACCCCGGATACAGCTCCAGCGGTCGCGCATAGACCGTGGCGGGCACCGACCAGCGCTTGCCCTCGAACTGGCTGCGCACCTGGTAGTCCAGCCAGGCGACGTAGGCCGCTCCCGTCACCAGCACCAGCAACAGGCCGCCCAGCAGCCAAGACCCCAGGCGCCTGCGGCGCCGGGGTCGAGACCGGGATTGTCTGGCGGGCTTGCGCGGCATCTGGCGGTTGCTGGGTCCGTGTCGGTCGATAATCGTGCTGAGCCATGGCGCCGGTCAGCGCGCCGGGGATGGCGGTACTACCGCGGGCGCCGGCTGAACCAGAGGGTCCACAAGCCAAGAAGAACGTAGGCTCCCAGGGTCCACCCCGGCAGAGTCAGGCCCAGTACGGTATGGACTTCCGCGCACTCCCCGGACCCCGCCAGCACCATGGGCACGGTCTCGAGGAACCCGAAGGCCTCGACCATGTAATCGAGCCCGGGGCCACACGCCGGAACCTCCTCCGGCGGCAGGCTCTGCAGCCAGAGGTGGCGCACTGCGACGGCCACGCCGGAGGCGGCAACCAGGGTGTTCAACCCCGCGTACACGAATCGCCCCCAGCCCGCGCTGCCGTGCAGGAAAGCCACCAGGGCGACCAGCGCCATGCCGACAAACACGAGCCGCTGGACCATGCACAGCGGGCAAGGCTCCATCCCCGCCATCCACTCCAGTCCGTACGC
>SKYZ01000126.1 GCA_007127625.1 Aquisalimonas sp.
GGAGCGCCTCCACGAGATCTTCCCCGACGGAGTCTGTGACTACGCCCGACCCGATGCTGGCCGGCCGATCAACCAGGCCGGCCACTGACCCAGCCCGCAGGCCCCGGGGTGCCGCTGCCACAACGGTACCCGGGGCGCCACTCCTCCGCCATGGCTGCTCTTGCGGGCGTTGCCAAAAGACCGCATCGTAGAGCAGCCATCGATAACAAGGACACACCGCAACGGGTGATCCTGAACGGAGGAGTTTGATGTCTCACGAGGATGCCTACGACGCTGCCCCGTGGTTGAAGCACTACAGCGGCGACTACAGCAAGTCCCGCCTGCACGACTACGGCAACCTGGCCCAGCTCGTCGTCGACAACGCACTGATGTACAAGGATGCCATTGCCTACACCACCGTCATGCCCAACGGCATGTCGGGGTCGCTGCGTTATGGCGACGTGGACCTGATGTCGGACCGGTTCGCGGTGTATCTGCGTGAGGTGCTCGGGGTTGCCCCGGGCACACGGGTAGCCCTTCAGATGCCCAACTGCCTCACGTTTCCGGTGGCGGCCATGGGCGTGTTCAAGGCCGGTTGCACGCTAGTGAACGTCAATCCGCTCTACACCGAGTCGGAGATGAAGCACCAGTTCAACGACGCCGGGGTGGAAGTCCTGGTGATCGTGGACATGTTCACCGACAAGCTGGCCAGTATCATCGACCAGACGCCGGTGAAGCACGTGGTGGTCACCAGCCTGGCGCATTGGTTCCCGCGGGTGGTGCGGGGCATCCTCAAGGGGGTGCTCAAGTACTGGAACAAGGCCGTGCCCGAACTGACCATCGAGGCCACCTCCATCTCGGAGGCGCTGGAGCAGGGAGAGCGTGCGCAAGAGGCGGGGGGAATCCGCGTTGCAGACTACTGGCGGGACATTTTCCGTGACGACGTGGCGGTGTTGCAGTACACCGGCGGCACCACGGGTGTGAGCAAGGGCGGCGTGCTCACCCACGGCAACATCCTCACCAACATTGGCCAGATCGACGCCGTCGCCAGCGATCACATGGAGGACGGCAAGGAGTGCGTGCTCACCGCACTGCCGCTCTACCACATCTTCGCGTTCACGGTGAACATGCTGGCGTTCCACTGTCGCGGTGCACGCAACATCCTTGTGCCCAGCCCGCGGCCGATCCAGAACTGCCAGCGGGCCATCGAGAACTACCCCATCACCTGGATCTCCGGTGTGAATACGCTGTTCAACGCGCTGCTCAACGAGGAGTGGTTCCACGTCTATCCGCCGAAGACCATGAAGGTGGCCATCGCCGGCGGGACGGCCCTGCACGCGGCCGTGGCGGACCGCTGGGAAAGGGTGGTGGGTTGCCCCATCGCCGAGGGTTACGGGCTCACCGAGAGTTCCCCGGTAGTGAGCTTCAATCCCATCGGTCAGGGTGGGCGGCGGGACAGCATCGGCATCCCCGCGCCGGAAACACGGGTGCGTATTGTCGATGACGACGGCCACGCCGTAGCTCCGGGTGAGCCCGGCGAGATCATCGTCCAGGGCGATCAGGTCATGCAGGGCTACTGGAACCGCCCGGACGAGACCGCCAAGACCATCAAGGACGGCTGGCTGTATACCGGTGACGTGGCCTACATGGACCAGGAGGGCTTCTTCCACATCGTCGACCGCAAGAAGGACATGGTCCTGGTCAGCGGCTTCAACGTTTACCCCAACGAAGTGGAGGACTGCATCGCCCTGCTGGACAAGGTCCACGAGGCGGCGGTCATCGGGGTCAAGGATCCGGATACCGGCGAGGCCGTGAAGGCGTTCGTGGTCAAGCGTGACCAGAGCCTCACTGCCGAGGAGGTGCGCAAGCACTGCAAGTCGCACCTGGCCGGTTACAAGGTGCCGAAACAGATCGAGTTCCGGGATGATCTGCCGAAGACACCGGTGGGCAAGGTTTTGCGCAAGGAACTGCGCCCTGGCGGCTCGGCAGGTACTGCCACCGCAACGAAGACCGAGGCGGCCTGAGGCGACTGCCGTCGCCCGCCGATCAATGACAGCGATAAGGGCGGCGGCGCGTCCGGCCAGGTGCGTGCCAGCCGACCCGACCACGGAGAAGATTCATGCTGAGTCCATTGGAAGAGGCCCTGCTGGCGGTGATGATGATCGTCATCATGCTGGGCATGGGCGCATCGCTCACGTTCAAGGATTTCCGCATCGCCCTGCGCCACCCCCAGGCCATCCTGGTGGGGTTCGCGTCCCAGTACATGTTCATGCCCTTCATCGCCTTCACCCTGGCGCGGGTGCTGCAGCTCACCCCGGAGCAGACAGTGGGGCTGGTGCTCATGGGCTGCATGCCGGGGGGCACCACGTCCAACATCTTCGCGTATTTCTCCAAGAGCCTGCTGAGCCTCAGCATCATGATGACGGTGTGCTCCACCCTGGCGGCCATCGTCATGGTGCCGCTGCTGATGGAGTTCTACACCGCCGGCATTGACGACACTTTCCGTATCCCGCCGGACGAGATCATCGCGCTGCTGTTCGTGCTCCTGATTCCCACGCTCATCGGTATGTGGTCACGCAAGAAGAACGCCAACTTCGGTGCGGTGACGGAGCTGGTGGGCGGGGTCATCGGTGTGCTGGTCATCGCGTTCCTGATGGCTACCTGGGCGCCGCGGAACTGGGAGCTGCTGTTTACCACCGGCTGGGACGTCTACCTGGCGGTGATCCTGCTGGGCGTGATCGGCTTCCTGTTCGGCTACATCTTTGCCCGCGTGGTCCGGCTGGGCCCGCAGAAGGCGCGCACCGTGTCGCTGGAGACTGGCATCCAGAACGGGCCCCTGGGGGCACTGATCGTGATCATGGTCTTCTCCGGCGAGACCCAGCAGCTCATCCTGCTGATGCCGGTGCTGTACTCGTTCTTCATCATCATCACCTCGACCCTGGCCACGCTCTACTATCGCCGCCGCACGCGGATCGAAGAGCTGGCCCGGGATCAGGCGAAGATCGAACCGGCGAAGGCGTGACCCGGGCCGGACCCGCCGGGCGTTCCGGTCGTCCATCACCTGGGCCAGGCCGAGCGCCAGGCGCCGTCCGCGTAGGGTGTCGGGCGTTGAGCCCGTCCCCTTGGCTTGCCGGTCGGGGGAAGGCGGACCTGAAGGTCCGCCCTACAGGTCCACCGCGGTGAATTGCGGGCCCGATGATCGCTGTCAGTCGCCCCAGCTCGCCCCTTCAAGAGCGTTCAGGGGCAGTTTGAGATAGCGTTTGCCGTTGTCCTCGGGCTCCGGCAGCCGCCCGCCACGGGTGTTCACCTGCAGTGAGTGCAGGATCAGCTTGGGCATGGGCAGCTCCTGGTCCCGCCGGTTGCGCAGGGCGATGTACTCCTCGCGGGAGATGTCGGCGATGTGGGGGTTCTGCGCTTTCTGCTCTGCCACCGTACTCTCCCAGCGCGGCTCCCGATCGTCGGGCATGTAGTCGTGACCGGTGAACAGCCGGGTGCTGTCCGGCAGCGCGAGAATCTCCTGCATGCTGTCCCACAGCTGCCCCGCGTCACCGCCGGGGAAATCGGCCCGGGCCGTCCCGAAATCCGGTTGAAACAGCGTGTCGTGGACGAAGGCCGCATCGCCGATGACGTAGGTGATGGACGCCAGCGTGTGGCCCGGAGAGAAAAGCACCCGACCCTCCAGGTTGCCCACGCGGAAGGTGTCCCCGGCGGCGAACAGCCGGTCCCACTGGGAACCGTCGGTGGCCAGGGAGTCACCCAGATTGTAGATACCCTTCCACAGCCGCTGGACCTGCGTCACTTCGGCCCCAATGGCCGTGGGCGCGCCGAGGCGGTCGTGGAGGTAGCCTGCGGCGGAGAAGTGATCCGCGTGCGGGTGGGTATCCAGGATCCACTCCACCTCCAGGCTCTCCCGGCGGATGTAGTCCAGCAGTGCATCGGCGGAATGGGTGCCGGTGGCACCGGACTTTTCTTCGAAGTCCAGCACTGGATCGATAATGGCGCAGCGCTTCGTCTCCGGGTCGGTGACCACGTACTGGATGCTGAACGTGCGCGGCTCGAAGAAGCCGGCAACAATGGGATTGCCTGCGGAAGTACGCATCATCTCGCTCACGGATGACTCTCCTCTGATGTCAGGTTATGCCGCCGGTGGCCGATGCCCAGCCGTACCGGACCGTTTGCCGGAATGCTACGCGGGCAGGCGAGGTGCCACAGTGATTAAGTCACACAGCGGCGCGCACGGGGCCATCTCCCAGGATCTCGATGCGTCCCCGGGCCAGACGGATCCACCCCTCGCGCTCGAAATCCTTCAGCAACCGGCTGACTACTTCCCGTGCCGTCCCGAGTTCCACCGCCAGATCCTGATGGGTCATGCTCAGCGGGCTGCTCTTGGCGTGGGCGCGCAGCCACTCGGTCAGGCGCACGTCCATGCGCTGGAAGGCAATCTCCTCCACCAGCATCATCAGGGTATCCAGGCGCTCGCCGTAGGCCGTCATGATCTGTCGACGGAACGGCGAGGAGTTGGCCATGAGCTCATCGAACAGACCGTAGGGCAGGACCACCACGGTGGTGGGCACCTCGACGATGGCCTCGGCCCGGTAGCCCCGCCCCGCCATGAGACAGCCGATGGAGAGCGTGCACACGTCGTCATCACCGATGCGGTAGAGCACGATCTCGTGACCGGAGCTCCCCGTCATCTGCACGCGGACACTCCCTTTCAGCACCATCGGCAAGCCCTGACAGGAATCGCCGGGGCGGAATACCTGCTGGCCCGCCGGGAGCTCCATGAGCCGCGCCTGCGCCTCCACGTGCTGCAGCAGGCCAGCATCAAGATTGGCGAAAATGGGGTGATCCCTCAGTCGCATGATCCGTCTCCCGTAGAGGCTCTTCGCTGATCAGCCATTGTGGCGCCGTTTCCCGGCTGTGTCATCGCTCAAGCATCCCGTTCGGGGTATGTGACTTAGTCACTGACGCCGGCGTCGTCCCGGGCGCACTGTGGCGACCATAGTAAAGCGCATGCCAATAGGAGGCAGCCATGTTCAAGTGCAATATGGGCACCAGCGACCGTGCAATTCGTGCCGTGGTCGGCCTGGTGTTGATCAGCCTGGTGTTCATCGGCCCGCAGACCGTCTGGGGGTGGATCGGGCTCGTGCCTCTGGTAACAGCAGCCGTGGGGTTCTGCCCCGCTTACAGGCCGCTCGGCCTGTCCACATGCAAGACGAAAACTTCCTGATCCGAAAGGGGGATCGACGTGATGACCAAACGACTGACACTGCTGATCATGCTGCTGGCCGGCCTTGTTCTCGGGCAATCGGCTCATGCCGACGAGCAGGATCACCTGCTTTCCATCGTGACCTCCGGCTCCAATGAGACCCAGGCCATGGCCATGATTCTCACGACCCATTATGTCCGTGCGGGCGGCACTGCCCAGGTTCTGCTCTGTGACGGGGCGGCGGAACTTGCCCTGCAGGACTCCGACATGGGCTCCGAGGTAGTGCAGCCCGCCGACGCCTCGCCTCGACAGATGCTGGGGGGGCTGATGCAGGCCGGTGTCGAGGTGCAGGTCTGTGCCATCTTCCTGCCCAACCGCGCGGAGACCGAGGATGATCTGCGCGAGGGCATTACGGTGGCGCGCCCGGACGCCATCGCCCAGACCATGGCCCGGCCCGACACGAAACTGTTCAACAACTGAGTTCTCGCGCGGCGGTTTGGCCGGGTCCGTCGTGGGCCCGGCTTTTTTGCGCGTGAAGGTACGGTGAGGTACGCATGACTGAGCGCAGATCACCCTGTTCCGATCTTCCGCTGCCGCTTTTTGCTGCGGTCATGGGCATCAGCGGCCTTGGCCTGGTCTGGCACGCGGCGGAGGTGCACTGGGGGCTGCCGGTGCCGGTTTCCTCGTTTGTCGGAATCGTTGCGGCGGTGGTTTTCCTGGCTTTGCTAGCCGGGTATGCATGCAAGGCAGTGAGCGTCCCCGGCACCGTGCTGGAGGAAATTCGCCACCCCGTACGGATCAATTTCCTGCCGGCGATCTCGATTTCCCTGCTGCTGCTCGGGATTCAGGCCCAGCAGGCGCTGCCCATTGTCAGTCTGTGGCTTTGGGGCGTCGGTGCCGCGCTGCATCTGGCCCTGACGGTGGGTATCGTCACGCGCTGGCTGGGCGGCGACCAGCCAGTGGCCGCGCTCAACCCGGCCTGGTTCATTCCTGCCGTGGGCAACGTCCTGGTGCCGCTGGCCGCAGCGCCGGTGGGGTATCTGCAGATCGCCTGGTTCTTCTTTGCCACGGGCATGTTTTTCTGGGTGGTTCTTGGGGTGATGGTGTTCCATCGCCTGATCACCGGGCCGGCGCTAGAGCCGCCGATGCGCCCGACTCTGGCCGTTCTGGTGGCGCCGCCCAGCGTTGCATTCCTGGCCTGGCTCGCCATGACCGGCGAAACGGGAGTTGGTGGGGCGTTGCTGTTCTACATTGCAGTGATAACCGCGTTGCTGGTTGTCGTGCAGGTTCCAGCCTTCGCCCGGTTGCCGTTCTTCCCGTCCTGGTGGGCGTACACGTTCCCGTCCGCTGCCTTCACCGTCGCGGTCTTCCGCTTCGACGAGGCGACGGGCACTGGCAGTGACGTGCTGCTGATCGTGCTCACGGGTGCGGTGACCCTGCTCGTCGGCGCTATCAGCGCGATGACGCTGCATGCGCTGTACCGCGGAACGCTTCACGCCTGAAGCCGTTGCAACGGAGATACGAACAATGACTCGTCGCGTCGATCTCGTCATTATCGGCGCCGGCACCGCCGGCCTGAGCGCTCTCAAGGAAGCCGGGCGTCATACCGGGAACACCCTGATCATTGACCCCGGCCCCCTGGGCACCACCTGCGCCAGAGTAGGCTGCATGCCCTCCAAGGCTCTGATCCACGCGGCCCGGGATGTCGCGGCCGCGCGCGAGGCGTGGGCGCGGGGCCATCTCGCCGGTGATCCGCCGAAGGTGGATATTCCGGCGGTGCTGGCTCACGTGCGCGCCCTCCGGGATCGCTTTGCCAGCGTCCCCGCCCGCAGTACGGAGAAGCTCGGCGACCGCTATATGGCTGGACACCCCCGGTTCCTGGACGCGGAAACCCTGGAAGTCAACGGCCAGCGCATTCGTGCTGGACGCATCATCATTGCCACCGGCACGCGACCCGTGATCCCGGCCACCTGGGATGCCGTGGCGGACCGAATTCTGACCTCGGATACACTGTTCGAACAGATGACGTTGCCGCCGCGCATGGCGGTGGTCGGGCTTGGCCCCATTGGGCTGGAGCTCGGTCAGGCGCTGGGCATGCTCGGCATCGATATTCAGGCCTTCGGACAGGGGGATCGCCTTGCCGGCCTGCAGCGCGACGATAGCAACGTCGCTCTGCGCAGTGCCCTGGACCCGTACATGGCCATTCACACCAACGCGGCTGTCGAGCTGCAGGATGCAGGCGACGGCGTCCGTGTTGGCTGGGCGGATGGTGCCGTGGTGGTGGACCGGGTACTGGCCGCCGTCGGGCGCCGCCCCAATGTGGAGGGTCTGGCCCTCGAGGCGCTGGGTGTGCCACTGGACCAGCGCGGACTGCCGTCCGTCGATGCCGACACGCTGCGAGTGGGCGATACGCCGGTGTATTTTGCCGGCGATGTCCACGGGCTCCGCCCGTTGATGCACGAGGCGGCGGACGAGGGCGTGATTGCCGCCCGTCAGGCACTGGATTCCGGTCGTGACAGCGACCGCCGTACCCCTTTGGCCATCGTCTTCACCGAGCCGGGTGTAACCCGCGTGGGGATGGCTTTTGACGATCTTCCGCCCGGAGCGGTGTCGGCATCGTTCCGGCTCAGCGAGCAGGGGCGTGCAGTGCTGATGAACCGACCGGATGGCGTGCTGCATGTGGATGCCGACGCCCGGGGGCGGCTGCTGGGCGCCGAGTTCGTGGCGCCGGAGGCCGAGCACCTGGGGCACGAGCTTGCCTGGCTCATTCAGCAGGGCGTGACGGTGGATGAGGCCTTGCAACTGCCTTTCTACCACCCGGTGCTGGAGGAGGGTTTGCGGTCGGTATTCCAGGCGCTGCGGCGGCAACTGCGTTAGGCTGTCACCCTCGGCGTCACGGGGGTGATCATGCTGTTTCAGGACTTCGAGAGCCGGCGTTTGCAGGGAAACGACACGGAGATCTTTCTGCGATGCGGAGGCAGCGGACCGCCGCTGCTCCTGCTGCACGGATACCCTCAGACCCATGCCATGTGGCATCCGGTGGCGTCGGAGCTGGCCAAACAGTTCACGGTGGTCTGTACCGATCTGCGCGGGTA
>SKYZ01000458.1 GCA_007127625.1 Aquisalimonas sp.
AGATGAACCAGGAGGTCCCGTCGTCGATATCGCCGGACCGGAGCTGGGCATACTGGTAGGCATCCCAGGCGCTGTCCGAGGTGTTCTCCACTTCGTGGCGGACATCGATGACGTAGCTGTCACGGCTGAAAATGAAATAGCGGGTAACGCGGATGCCGTCGTCGCTCTCCCAGACCAGCGGGACTTCGACGGTGTCCTGGCCCTCGCCCAGCTCGAACTCGCGCTGGTCGCCTTCGATGCGGAACTCGCTGCGGGGACCCGGCCCCTCGCCTTCGCGGGGCACCAGTCCGGCCTGGGCGATAAAGAGCTCGTCCAGGCGGTCCGACATCAGCCGAAGCGGCTCTTCCTGATCCAGGGTCTTGAAGTGCTGGAGCAGATCCACCTGGCGGATATCGCCGCCGCGGGTGCTGATTTCCACATCGAGCTTGTCGGTACGCACCCGAAGGGTCTCACCGCGCTCCATGCGATCGCCGGCGGCGGTGGCCGGGGCGGCTTCCTCGCGATCGGCGTCGGCGGCCTCAGCAGGGGCGTCGTCGTCGGGGTCCGCGGGCCCGGGGGCATCCGCGGGGGCATCGTCGGGAGCCTCTTCAACCTGCTCTTCGGTGGCGGTTTCCTCGGTGGCCGAACGGCCGTACTGGTCCTCCCAGGCTGTCCAGATGAATAGCAGCACCAGGCCCAGGGCAAAAAACTGAAGTAACCGTTGCGTTTCCATCGAGCGTCAATCTTCCGGTTTGGATTCGGGGACCGGGTCCACGCCCCCGGGATGCCACGGATGGCACTTGAGAATGCGTCGGGAGCCCAGCCACAGGCCCTTGAGCACACCATGCCGGGTCACCGCCTCGATGGTGTACTGCGAGCACGAGGGATAGAACCGGCAACAGTTGCCGAAAAACGGACTGATCAGGAGCTGATAGGCCCTCAGGAGGCCGGTGACGACCGTTCGCATCGCTGACTCACTCGCTGCCATAGACGGCCCAGCGCCTGATGAAGCGTGCCGTTATCGGTGGTACGGGCCACCGGCCGGGCCATCAGCACGATATCCACGGCAGGCAGGTCTCCCTGGTGATTCCGAAAGGACTCCCGGGCGATACGCTTGATACGGTTCCGGTCCACGGCGCGGGTGGATATCCGGCGCCCGATGGCAAGTCCCAGCCGGGGAAACCCTTCGGCGTTTTCGGCGACGAGAAGCGTAAAATGGCGATCCGCAATCCGGTCAGCCCCTGCGAATACCCGCTGGAAGCCACGCGGCGTACGAAGCCTCGCGGTGCGCGGAAATGCCTTGCCTGCCGCTGGCACCGATCCCGCGATCAGGGTGTCAGCCGGGCCCGGCCCTTGGCACGACGGGCCTTCAGCACCTGCCGGCCACTCTTGGTTGCCATGCGGGCACGGAAGCCATGGGTGCGCTTGCGCTTGATCACGCTGGGCTGATAAGTGCGCTTCATGATGATGTCCGTTTGTCTGGTGACGTGTGGAGAAAGAGGCACGGAGCCGATCGAGCCGGCGAATTTACCCCTGCCTGAAGCACCCTGTCAACGGCGGGGCTCCGGAGAACCCGGCGCCTTCACGAAGCCGGGTGGGCTGTAAACCGTGCATCCGACGCTATGGACGACCACACTTACGGATTGTGGATGAACGCGGCAACGGGGTATAGACTCGGCGGGCGAGCCAGCAATGCAGAGCAGCGGCAGGGTCCGCCGCCGATTCCGTGCATGCATGGCCCGCCGCTGCGGAACCCGCGCGTTCCGAACGGCATTCCATCATTCGGTGAATCAGCAGTCGTTTCTTTTTGGGGGTCCATTCGTGGCCGACTCGGCGTGGCATTATTGTCTCTCGCGGCTCGAAGGCGAGGTACCGGAGCAACAGCTCAATACCTGGATTCGGCCTTTGCAGGCCGTGGAAGATGGACGGCGGCTGCGCCTGCTGGCACCGAACCGGTTCGTCATGGATTGGGTCCGGGATCATTTCCTCGAGCGCATTCGCCACCTGCTGGCAGAGCGGACCGGATCGTCTGACACCTGGGACGTGGTCCTGGAGATCGGCAGCCAGGCAGCGGCGCCCGCTCCAAGTGCAGCCAGCAGCCGCACCCGGGGGCCAACGCAGAGCAACAGCGGCGCACGGACGCCGGCCACCAGCAACATCAACCCCAAGTTCACCTTCGACACCTTTGTCGAGGGCAAGTCCAACCAGCTGGCGCGGGCCGCCTGCACGCAAGTCGCCGGCAACCCCGGGGAAGCCTACAATCCCCTGTTTCTGTACGGCGGTGTCGGGCTGGGCAAGACCCACCTCATGCACGCCGTTGGCAACCTGATCCTCCGGGACCGGCCCGGTGCCAAGGTGCTGTACCTGCACTCCGAGCGGTTTGTCGGCGACATGGTCAAGGCGCTGCAGCACAACGCCATCAACGAGTTCAAGCGCCATTACCGGGGCGCCGACGCGCTGCTCATCGACGACATCCAGTTCTTCGCCGGCAAGGAGCGCTCGCAGGAGGAGTTCTTTCACACTTTCAACGCCCTGCTTGAGGGTCAACAGCAGGTGGTCCTCACCTGCGACCGCTACCCCAAGGAAGTAGAAGGCTTGGAAGAACGCCTGAAGTCACGCTTCGGCTGGGGGCTTACCGTGGCCATCGAACCCCCAGAACTGGAGACCCGCGTGGCCATCCTCATGAGCAAGGCCAGTCAGAGCGGTGTTGACCTTCCCAACGAAGTGGCGTTCTTCATTGCCAAACGCATCTGGTCCAACATCCGTGAACTTGAAGGAGCCTTGCGGCGGGTCGTGGCCAATGCCCAGTTCACCGGTCAGCCCATCACGGTGGACTTTACCAAGGAAGCGTTGCGGGACCTGCTGGCCCTGCAGGACAAGCTGGTCACCATCGAGAACATCCAGAAGACGGTGGCGGAGTATTTCAAAATCCGGGTTGCTGACCTGCTGTCCAAACGGCGCAGCCGCTCCATCACCCGGCCGCGGCAGATCGGGATGTCCCTGGCCAAGGAACTCACCAGCCACAGCCTGCCGGAAATCGGTGATGCCTTCGGCGGTAGAGACCACACCACGGTGCTGCATGCCTGCCGCAAGGTACAGGAACTACGGGAAGCGGATACGCGTGTCGACGAAGACTACAACAACCTGTTAAGAACCCTGACGACATGATGTGGACAAGTGGTGGAAGGAAACGCCGGCGGATGAGGGGCCAGATTTGTCCACAGGTTATGAGCAGGCAGTGCGCAGAGGGACCCACCGGATATCCCTGAGGGAAGCGGGTCTCAAGCAGTTCTCGGTGCAGGCAAAACACGACTTATCCCACGCGTAGCTCTGCCCTAGTAACAACAACAGGTTTTCTTCAAGATTCTCTATTTAGTTATTCATTGACCAGGTGGACGGTGTCATGAAGATCAAACTCCAACGCGAAGAACTCCTCCGGCCGCTGCAGTCTGTAATCGGCGTTGTCGAACGCCGACAGACGCTGCCGGTGCTGGGCAATGTGTTGCTGGTTGCGGGTGACGACGGGATCTCCCTCACGGCAACCGATCTGGAAGTCGAATTGGTGGCGGCGGCGAATCAGGGTGTGCTGGAGCCGGGCCAGGTCACGCTGCCGGCACGGAAGTTTATGGACATCGTACGGAACCTGCCCGAGGGCGCCGAGGTGACGCTGGCCCTTGATGGGGATCGTGCCGTGGTCACGGCGGAGCGAAGCCGGTTCACGCTGTCGACGTTGCCAGCCAGCGAGTTCCCGACGGTGGAGGACATCGGCGAGACCCATCCGCTGGTGCTGTCACAGCACGATCTTCGCGAGCTGATCGACAAGACGCACTTCGCCATGGCGTTGCAGGACGTGCGCTATTATCTCAATGGACTGTTGCTGGAGCTTGAACCGGGCCGGCTGCGTGCCGTGGCCACGGACGGGCATCGTCTGGCACTGGGTGAGATCAGTGGCGATGTCGGTACGGAGCGCCAGCAGCAGGTGATCGTGCCCCGCAAGGGTGTGCAGGAGTTGCTGCGGCTGCTCGATGATACCGACGAGCAGGTGCGGGTTGAACTCGGCAGCAACCACATTCGGGTCACACTGCCCCATCTTCGCTTCACATCCAAGCTGATCGACGGGCGCTTTCCCGATTACCAGCGGGTCATTCCCACGGTGGATGACCGGGTGCTGGAGACTTCCCGGGAGACGCTACGGCAGGCCCTGGTGCGAGCGTCGATTCTCTCCAACGAGAAGTATCGTGGCGTGCGCTTCGTGCTTGCGCCGGAGGAGCTTCGCATTCAGTCCAATAACCCGGAGCAGGAGCAGGCGGACGAGGAGCTGGCGGTGCAGTACCAGGCGGAAGGGATGGAAGTGGGGTTCAATGCCAGTTACCTGCTGGACGCCTTGAACGCCATCGACGGTGCCAATGTCCGCATGGGGCTGGTGGATTCAAGCTCCAGCACCATCCTGGAAGATCCCGAGAACGGGCGATTCCGTTACGTCGTCATGCCCATGCGGCTGTAATGCCTGGATCGATGCCAACGGGTGAGCGGCTCCGGGGAGGGTTCGTGGATCAGGATTTAGGGAGCAGCCGCCGGTGGCGGTACACAGGCTGAGTCTGTCCGGGATCCGCAATCTTGCCGATGCGCGGCTGACATTCCATCGCCACTGCAACGTGATCACCGGGGCGAACGCAGCGGGTAAGACCAGCGTGCTCGAGGCGATCCACGTCCTGGGGCGCGCTCGAAGCTTCCGTGTCGGGCGGCTGGACCGGGTGCGGCGGGACGGGACGGCACCGCTGATGCTGCAGGCCGAGGTGGATGACGGGTGGCAGGTGCATCGGGTCGGGGTCGGCCGCGACAGTGGCGGTACCCGTGTCCGCGTGGACGGCGAGGATGCCCGGGGGTTGTCGCAACTGGCGCGGCTGTTGCCGGTACAGATCATCAACACGGAGAGCCAGAGGCTGCTGCAGGATGGCCCGGAAGCGCGCAGGAGCTATCTCAACTGGACGGTGTTCCACGTGGAACACGATTTCCATGTGGCCTGGCGGCGCTTCGACCGCGCACTTCGGCAGCGCAATGCCGCACTGCGGGAGGGGCAGCTACGCCTGGCCTACTCCCTGGAATCGGAACTGGTAAGTGCCGGAGAAGTCGTGGACGGCCTGCGACGCCGGGTGTTGTCAGCGCTGGAACCGCGGGTGCAGGAGCGTGTTGGGCAATGGCTGGGTCCCGTGCGCATTGGTCTGCGTTATCGGCAGGGCTGGGCGAAGGATCGCAGTCTGCGGCAGGCACTGGAGGGACAGCACGAGTCGGAGGCAACGGTGGGTTACACCATGGTTGGGCCGCAGCGTGCGGAACTTCAGATCATGGCCGAAGGCATGGAAGCGCGGGAACGCCTTTCGCGGGGACAGCAGAAGGTGCTGGTGATCGCACTGCTTCTTGCGCAGGCGGAGGTTGTGGCGGCCGCTGGCGGGCCAAGCCCCGTGCTCCTGGTGGATGATCTTCCGGCGGAGCTGGACGATGATCACAGGGATGAGGTGGTGGCGTCGCTCCTGGCCAGCTCGGGGCAGTGCTTCTTCACAGCGATCCATGCCGCCGCACTTCCCGTAACTCAGGGGCAGCAGTTCCACGTGGAACAAGGATGCATCACGGAAATGGTATACTGATCGACTTTCGCCCCGAACCCATGCGGCGTTTGTCCGGATGGCCCTGCAAACCGGTAGCGGCAGGACCGTGCTGGACGGCGCCGGGCATCCCGCTTCGCAGAATGCGGGCCCGGGTACGCGGGCACAGGACGACCTTGGCGAGTGAGCGGGACCGCAGACGCGATTCCGGGACGAGATACAGCGACGCACCAGAAGGGATCCAGAATGAGCTTCAACCCCACCTACGATTCCGAAAGCATCAAGGTGCTCCGCGGCCTGGATGCCGTTCGTAAGCGCCCCGGCATGTACATCGGCGATACCGATGACGGCACCGGACTTCACCACATGGTGTTCGAGGTGGTGGATAACTCCATTGACGAAGCGCTGGGCGGTTACTGCTCGGAGATCTCGGTCGTCATTCATGCGGACGAGTCCGTGACCGTCAGTGACGATGGTCGTGGCATTCCCGTCGACGAGCATGAGGAAGAGGGTCGCTCTGCCGCCGAAGTCATCATGACCGTCCTGCACGCTGGCGGGAAGTTCGACAACAATAGCTACAAGGTCTCAGGGGGCTTGCACGGTGTCGGCGTGTCTGTGGTGAACGCCTTGTCGGAACGGCTTCAGCTCACCATCAAGCGCAACGGGTATATCCATCTGCTGGAATTCCGCCTCGGTGAGCCCGTGGAGCCCCTGCGGGTTATCGGCGAGACCGAAGACACCGGCACGCAGGTGACCTTCCGCCCCAGTGAGGAAATCTTCACCAACATCGATTTCCATTTTGACCTGCTGGCCAAGCGTTTCCGGGAACTCTCTTTCCTTAACCCCGGTGTGCGCATCGCGTTGCGCGACGAGCGCAGCGAGAAGGAAGACGTGTTCCAGTACGACGGTGGTATCCGTGCCTTCGTCGAGCACCTGAACAAGAACAAGACGCCGTTGAACCGGGAAGTCGTGCACATGACCGAATGGCGCGGGGACATTTGCGTGGACATCGCGCTGCAGTGGAACGACTCCTACCAGGAGAATATCTTCTGCTTCACCAACAATATCCCCCAGCGTGACGGCGGGACGCACATGGCCGGCTTTCGTGCCGGTCTGACGCGGACCATCAACCAGTATCTCGAGAGTGAAGGCTTCCTGAAGAAGGCGAAGGCCTCGCCCACCGGGGATGACGCCCGCGAAGGGCTCACCGCCGTGATTTCAGTGAAAGTACCGGACCCGAAATTCTCGTCGCAGACGAAGGATAAACTCGTCTCCTCCGAGGTGAAGACGGCGGTGGAATCGGTGGTGGCCCAGGGTCTGCACGACTTCCTCTACGAGCGGCCGGGCGACGCCAAGTCCATCTGCGAGAAAGTGGTGGACGCCTCCCGCGCCCGCGAAGCGGCCCGCAAGGCACGGGAGATGACGCGCCGCAAGGGCGCGCTGGACGTGGCGGGCCTCCCGGGCAAGCTTGCCGACTGCCAGGAACGTGATCCGTCCCTCTCCGAACTCTATCTGGTTGAGGGTGACTCGGCCGGTGGTTCCGCCAAGCAGGGACGGGACCGTCGGACCCAGGCAATCCTCCCCCTGAAGGGCAAGATCCTCAACGTCGAGAAGGCCCGCTTCGACAAGATGCTCTCCTCCGCGGAAGTGGGGACGCTGATCACCGCCTTGGGCTGCGGTATCGGCCGGGACGACTTCGATCCGGAGAAGCTGCGCTACCACCGCATCATCATCATGACCGACGCCGACGTGGACGGCTCCCATATTCGTACATTGCTGCTGACCTTCTTCTACCGCCAGATGCTGACGCTGGTGGAACGGGGCCATGTCTATATCGCCCAGCCGCCGTTGTACAAGATCAAGCGAGGCAAGCAGGAGCACTACGTCAAGGATGAGCGTGAGCTCACCGAGTACCTGTTGCAGCTGGCGCTGAACAACGCCGTGCTCCATCCCGGCGGCGACGGTGTGCCGATCCGGGAACAGGGCCTGGAAGATCTGGCGCGTAAGTACCTGCACGTCATGGATGTGATCGAGCACATGGCGCGGACCCAGGATCGCGAACTCCTCGAGGGCTTTCTCGACGCGGCGGTCATCACGGAGCGGGATTTCGTCGATGCCGAAGGCATGCAGCAGTGGTTTCAGGCGGTGGTAGATCGCCTCAATCTGCACCAGCCTCAGGGCAGCCGGTATCAGGTGACGGTCACTGCCGGGACCGACGGTGGTTTGCAGGAGGCAGTGGTCTCCAAGCGCCGACACGGTATACGGCACGATTACCGGTTTACCCCGGAGTTCTTCCTGACACCGGAGTACAAGGCCATTGCCGACCTTGCCGGCGTCCTCGCTGATCTGCTGGGCGAGGGGGCGATGGTGCAGCGAGGCGAGCGCAGTCGGGAGGTTACCAGCCTGCGTGAGGTGGTCGAATGGCTGCTGGAGGAAGCGAAGCGGGGTCAGAACATCCAGCGCTACAAGGGACTGGGGGAAATGAATCCGGAGCAGCTATGGGAGACCACCATGAATCCTGAAACCCGTCGCCTGCTTCAGGTTCGCATCGAGGATGCGGTGGCGGCTGACGAGGTGTTCACCACGCTCATGGGCGATCACGTGGAACCGCGCCGGGAGTTCATCGAGCG
>SKYZ01000394.1 GCA_007127625.1 Aquisalimonas sp.
CATCGGCGTCGGGTCCGACTTCCAGTTCACCGCGCAAGGGGTAGGCACCGCCCACCGCCTTGACGGCGGTGAGCAGGGTATCGTCGCCGGCCAGGACGACACTGGTGAACTCCAGTGTGCGGGTGGTCTCCAGGCCCAGTTCCAGGGCACGGTTTTCCAGCGCCACGGGGATTTCCGCGGTGCTGGAGATGGCCCGGTCAGCACCCAGCAGTTCCGAGGCCCGGCCTTCGGTGCCGGCGGCCACGCGGTCCGCCAGCCAGGCAACGGCGGTGATAGCGGTGACCGCGAGCACCACTGCGGTGGCCAGCAGCCGCAGCTCACCGGCGCGCCAGTCCCGCCGCAGCAGCCGGAGGCCCTGGCGCATCGCCCTCATGCCGCCACCAGCTGGCCGCCATCCAGGTGCAGTACCCGCTGACAGCGCCGGGCGAGGGCCGGATCGTGGGTCACCACGATCAGGGTGGTGCCCTGGGCACGGTTGAGCTCGAACAGCAGATCCTGAATGCGCTCCCCGGTGGCGCGGTCCAGATTGCCCGTGGGCTCATCGGCGAACAGCAGCCTGGGGGCGGTGACGAATGCGCGGGCAATGGCCACCCGCTGCTGCTCCCCGCCGGAGAGCTGCTTGGGGTAGTGGCCGGTACGGTCCTGCAACCCGACACGCTCCAGGGCGCGGCGGGCGGCGCCCTCGGCATCCGGCCGGTCGGCCAGTTCCAGGGGCATCATCACGTTCTCCAGGGCGGTGAGCCCGCCCAGCAGGTGGAACGCCTGAAACACGAAGCCGATCTGCTCGCCACGGACCCGGGCCCGCTGATCCTCGTCCAGGGCCGTCAGCTCGGAGTCACCCACGTGCACGCGGCCCTCGGTGGGCACGTCGAGCCCGGCCAGCAGGCCCAGCAGGGTGGACTTCCCGGAGCCCGATGCCCCCAGGATGGCAAGCGTTTCACCGCTATCAATGGCAAGATTGATGTCCTGGAACAGGCGAATGACACCCTCGGGACCCTGAAACACCATGCCCAGATCCTCGGTTCGCAAGACGTTGCCCGGCTGCTTTTCCACCATGCGCTGCATGCTCCTGATTCGGTTCGGCATTGCGGTGCTGTTGCTGTTTTTGCTGACCCCGGTGCAGGCCGGGGAGCGGACGGTGCTGGTGCTGGGCGACAGCCTCAGCGCCGCCTACGGCATGGACCGGGAGCAGGGCTGGGTGGCCCTGCTTGACGAACGCTTGCGCCAGGAAGGCTTCGACTGGCGCGCCGCCAACGCCAGCACCAGCGGCGACACCACGCGCAACGGCCTCAGTCGGCTGCCGCGGGCGCTGGAGCAGCACGAGCCGGCCATTGTGGTCATCGCCCTGGGCGGCAACGACGGCCTCCGCGGGGTCGGCCCCGGCGAGATCGAGAACAATCTCCAGCGCATGGTCGACACGGCGCAGGAGAGCAGCGCCCGGGTCCTGATCGCCGGCGTGCGCATTCCCCCGAACTACGGTCGCGCCTACACCGAACGTTTTGCCAACGCCTTCGCCAATGTTGCCACGGAAAACGATCTGCCGCTCGTAGCCCGGATTCTCGACGGCATCGCCGAGGACTCGTCGCTGATGCAGGACGACGGCATCCATCCCCGGGCCGAGGCACAGGAGCAGATCCTGGACAACATCTGGTCGGAATTGAGACCGATGCTGGAGGATTAGGTTCCCTGTCCGGGGCGGCGCCTGGTCGCGGCTTGCGCCGCTCCTACGCAGGTCGAGATGGTGCATCTCGAGGCACCGCATGCCGAGCGGGAGCCCGTGGGAGCGACGTCAGTCGCGACAGCTGAGCGCCTTGCTCTGCAATGTCGCGACTGACGTCGCTCCCACGGTTCAGGGTGTGTCTTCTGCACCGATATGGCGGCGAATCACGGTGTCGTAGGGCGGACCTTCAGGTCCGCCGATTCGGCTGCGGTGAACCGCCCTGGCTGGCATGGCTATCCGACGGCGGACCTGAAGGTCCGCCCTACGGGACCTGATTCCGGTGGGCTCAGGGGTGACCGCCGTGTCTCAGCCCCCGCTGTCCTCCGTCATCACCTCCAGCAGCCGCGGCATCAGCCGCGAGAGCTCCAGGCTCATGATGGCGAAGTCGCTGTCGAAGCGTTCGGCGTCGGTGTTGGTCTCGGTCTCGGCGCGCTCGTCCTGGACGGCATCCAGGAAGCGCAGGCGCTTGAGGCTCATGTCGGCATCCAGCACGAAGCTGACGCGGTCCTGCCAGGTCAGCGCCAGGCGGGCGACGCGCTTGCCGGCCTTGAGGTGGTTCTTCACCTCGGCGGAGGAGAGATCCAGGCGCTTGCAGCGCACCTCGCCGCCTTCCAGCTCCGGGTCCACCAGCACACACTCGTCGCCAAGGGCGAAATCCGACGGCGGTGCGTCACGGGTCAGCCAGCGGGTCATTACCGCCTGGGGCGCGGTGTCCGCCTCCGGCGGATTCACCGGGAAGGTGCCCAGCACGTCGCGCAGACGCTCGGTGAACTCCTCGGCCTTCTTCCAGGTGGCGGCGTCCACCAGCAGCCAGCCGTTGCGGGTGTCGATGTAGCCGAAGGTGCGCTTGCTACGGCTGAAGGCGCGGGGCAGCAGGTCCAGCACGATCTCGTCCTTGAGCCGGTCTTTCTCCTTCTTGCGCACCTTGCGGTCTTCCTGCGCCTCGATGGCCTGCACACGCTCATCCAGGCTCTCGCGGATGACACCGGCGGGCAGCAGCTTGCTCTCCTCCTTGAGCGCCAGCATCAGGCACGGCCCGGTGGCGTGCACCAGCTGGCTGGCGCCCTCGCCCAGGGGCGGGCTGAACCCGCCGGATTCCATGTCCAGCCGGCCACAGGGCTCGAAGCCGTCCCGGGCCAGGCGCTCGTCCAGGGCCTCGGCGTCGTAGGGGAAGTCCTGTTCCAGGGTGTAAAGGCAGACGTTCTTGAACCACATTGGGGGTGTTCCTTGTCGAATGATGATCGTGATGGCGGCGGGTAACGTCGGAGCGCGGCGCCCCTGTTACGCCCGGCGGACCTGAAGGTCCGCCCTACGTGTGTTATTCGGCGAGGCCGTGCCAAGGCATGTCTGGCGGACCTGAAGGTCCGCCCTACGGTTGCCTGCGGCCGCCCTACGTGCGCGCTACTTGCTGGTGCCCGTAAGGGCGGCGCGGGCGGCCAGGGCCCGGGCGCGGGCGTCGTCGCGGTCGCTGCCGAAGGCGACCATGTGGCCCATCTTGCGGCCGGGTTTGGGTTCGCTCTTGCCGTACAGGTGCAGTTTGACCTGCGGGTCGCGCAGAGCCCGGGCCCAGTCGGGCTCCCCGTCGTTCCAGAGGTCGCCCAGCAGGTTGACCATGGCCGCGGGTCGCAGCAGCTCAGTACTGCCCAGGGGCAGGCCGCAGACGGCGCGCACCTGCTGCTCGAACTGGCTGGTGACGCTGGCATCGAAACTGAAATGCCCGGAATTGTGCGGCCGCGGCGCCAGCTCGTTGACCATGAGCTCGCCGTCGGGGCGCAGGAAGAACTCCACGCACAGCACGCCCACCACGTCCAGGCGTTCCATGATCCCGCGCGCCACGTCCACGGCGCGCTCGCGCACCGGCTGCGCCACGGGGGCACCGGGCACGGAGACGTCGAGGATGTGGTTGCTGTGCTCGTTGGCCACCACGCCCCAGTGGGCAAAGGCACCATCCACGCCACGTGCGGCGATGACCGAGACTTCGCAGTCGAAATCCACCATGGTCTCCAGGACCGCTTCGCCGGAGCCGATGCTCTGCCAGGCGGAATCGATGTCGTCCTCGCCGCGGATCACGGCCTGGCCCTTGCCGTCGTAGCCGAAACCGGCGGTCTTGAGCACCGCGGGCAGCCCCAGCTCGGCGATGGCGGTGTCCAGGGCCGCGCGGTCGGGGACCTCGCGGAACGGCGTCACCGGGAAGCGGTTGTCCCGCAGGAAGCGCTTCTCCCGCAGCCGGTGTTGGCACACGTGCAGCACCCGCCCCGCCGGCCGCACCGGCGCGTGGCGCTCGGCACACTCGGTGGTGGCCGAGGGCACGTTCTCGAACTCGAAAGTGACCACGTCCACGGACTGCGCGAAGGCGGTGACGGCATCCAGGTCGTCGTAGGCGGCGGTGAATTCCCGGTCGGCCAGGTGCCCGGTGGGGCTGTCACTGGCCGGTGACAGTGTGTGCACCCGGTAGCCGAGGCGGCGCGCGGCGGAGGCCGCCATACGCCCGAGCTGGCCGCTACCGAGTATGCCGATGGTGGCGCCGGGGAGGATCACCTGGCTCACGACAGGCTGTCCTCCCTGACCTTGCGCGCCTGGTTCTCGCGGAAGGTGTGCAGACGCTGACGCAGTTCCAGGCGGCTGTTGGCGAGGATGGACACGGCGAACAGCGCGGCATTGCGCGCGCCGGCGGTGCCGATGGCGAACGTCCCCACCGGCACGCCGGCGGGCATCTGGACGATGGAGTACAGCGAATCCAGCCCCTTCATGGTGCGGCTTTCCACCGGCACGCCCAGCACTGGCAGCGTGGTCTGCGCCGCCACCATACCCGGCAGATGAGCGGCGCCGCCGGCACCGGCGATGATCACCTCCAGCCCGCGCTGCTCGGCCTCGGTGGCGTACTCGGCCATCCACGCCGGCGTCCGGTGCGCGGAGACGATCCGGCACTCGTGGGCGACATCGAACTCACTGAGAATCTCGTCGGCGTGGCGCATGGTGTCCCAGTCGGACTTGCTGCCCATGATCACGCCCACCAGGGGTTGCTGCGTCATAATGGTTATTCCCGGGAAAAACGCGGAATTCTACCACCGTTCCGACGGGATCAGGGAGTGCACGGTTGCCTGGCCGCGGTGAAGCGGCGGATGTCCTCGACGACTCCCGGCAGATCGTCCTGGTGGGGGGAATGTCCGGCAACGGCGTGAATTCGCAGCCGCGAGTCGGGGGTGTGGCGATGAACATAGCGCGCAACCTCCATGCCGTAAAAGCTGGCGGCGCCGTAGATCAGCAGAGTCCGCACCGTGACCTGCGGCAGGACACTCCGGTAGTCCTCCCGGGAAAAACTCTCCCAGGCGCGGATCCAGGGTGCGGGCTCCAGGGCTTCCAGGCGCCGGCGCCGGGTCTCGCGGAACATCGCCTCCAGGCGGGCGGCGCCGCTCCCCGGGGCCACGCGGCGACCGCGGGAGATCACGTCCATGGCGGCGGCGGGAAAGTCCCGCCACATCCAGGCGATCAGGGCGCGATTGCTCTCCGGGGGAAAGCCACCCTCCAGACCCAGCGTCCAGTCATCGTCGGTGACCATGCGCGGGCTCTGGTCCACCAGGCAGAAGGTGGTGACGTCACTGCAACCGTGGCGCCGCACGTACTCCCAGCACGTCAGCGCGCCCATGGAATGGCCCAGCACGCTGGGGCCCTCCGGCGCCAGTGCGGCCACCAGTGCCCGCAGGTCGTCCGCCATGGCGGCCATGGTGGGATGGTCGTGGTGCCACGGTCGCGCCTCCCAGATATAGCAGGTGTGCTGATCGGCGAGGCGCTGGATGACCGGCTGCCAGTCCGCGGGTGTCGCCAGCCACCCCGGGACGACAATCAGCGGCGGGCCGCTGCCGGTGCGATGCACTGGCAGCGACAGGCCATCAAAGCTTGTCAGTCGCTCCTGCCCCATGGGATGTTCTGACCGCGGAACGGGCCGTGGATTATGGGCAGATGCCCGGCGGAGGACAAGACACAAGTAGTGTGACGCAGTTCACATTACGTTGGCGCTTCGGGGAGGAAAATCAAACCCGTAGGAGTTTCCGGAGCACGAGCCATGGACATCAACAGCGCATTCAATTCGGCCACCGCGGCGCTCCAGCGCGCGGATCAGGGCCTGCAGCGCAACGCGGAAACGGTGGCCCGCAGCTCGGCCGGGATCTCGGAGAACGAAGACCTGAACACCGCCCTGGTGGAGTCCACCGCCAACGCAAACCTCGGCCGCGCCGCGGTGAACACCGTGAGCAGCATCGACGAGGCCATGGAAACCCTGGGGCAACTGGTGGATACCCGCGCCTGACCCCTGCCCCGCCCGCACGGACCGCCCGCCCTACGCAGCACTCCCGAGTTGGGCCGCGAAGACCTGGAGCTGCTTGTCCTCTCGCTGACAGCTCATGGCGATGTTGCGCAGTTTCGACTCCGAGATGCCGCGCAGAATGCGGCCGCCGGGCGCACCCTGGAAGCCGTGGCGGTACCAGTCGACACTGGCACCGATCATGGCCGTCAGGCGCGACCACTCGCCACGATAGTCGGGGTCGGCGTGGTGGCTCACCGCGGTAACGATGGCTTCCGGCAATTCCCAGCGCCGCAGCACCGCCGCACCGGATTGCAGGTGATCGAACCCGAGGTAGTCCATCTCCAGGGCTTCAACGCAGTGGGCGCCGTCCGCCGCCGCAGTGAAAACGCGGTTCATCTGCTCCGGGAAGGTGTAGGCATTGGCCAGCACGCCGATGTTGTGCAGCAGTCCGGCCAGGTAGGAGGCGGGAGTGCCTGTTTCCAGGGGAACGTAGTTGGCCAGCTTGCTGGCACACATGGCCACGTTCATGCTGGCGCACCAGAAACGCGCCTGATCGAATGCCGGACAGGCCTCGGCACGGAACTGCGCGCTGAGTAGCGCGGTGGAAGCCAGCACCCGCACCCGATTGAGGCCCAGCCGCACGGCCGCATCATCGACGCTGTAGATAGGCTGATAACCGGTGAAGAAGGCGGCGTTGGCCGCTGCCACCACCCGTGCGCTGGTCCCCGGGTCCACCGCCAGCGCCTTGCCCACCTCGGCCAGCGGCGCATCCTTGTCGTTGACCACCGCCAGGATGTCCCGGACGAATCGGGGAAGCGTGGGCAATTCTTCGAGTTTTTCCAGATCCTGCTGCGTCATTCTTGTCCTTGCAGCTTTTCCAGCCGTTCAATGTGCCCCAATTCGTCATAGTAAAGACGAAAACGTCCGTGAACCCCGTCATGGTTCACAAAAGCGCGCAATCGACTGGCTGGAAACTGGATCCAGAGGCCGGTGTCACTCTGGACGACGACACGACTGCTCTGCCCGGCATAGTAGGCGAGCACTTCGTCCCGGGAGACGTCGAGGCGGAAGTCAGCGACCGGCACTTCCTCTCTCCCCTTCTGCGGCCCGCCCCCGCCGGCAGCCGGCAGCCGGCGTGGCCGGGGTCGTCAGGCCTTCTCCTTGACGTAGCTGCCCGGGGCGTCCTCGATGGGTTCGAGCTTGCCGTCGCCGGGCGTGCGCGCCGGCACCTGGCGGTCGTCCTGCTCCACCAGCCACTGGTTCCACTCGGGCCACCAGGAGCCGTCGTGGCGTTCCGCGGTGTCCAGCCACTCGGCGGCGGTGGGCGGCGTCTCGGGACTGGTCCAGTAGCTGTACTTGGTCATGGACGGCGGATTGATGATGCCCGCGATGTGCCCCGCGCCGCCGAGGATGAACCGGTTGGGCCCGTTCATCAGGTGCACGCCGCGATAGCAGGTGCGCCAGGGAGCGATGTGGTCCTCCCGCGCGGAGACGAAGCAGTGCGGCATGTCGATGCGCCGCAGATCGATGGGCACCCCCTCCAGCACGATGCCGCCCGGGTCCTTGAGGCGGTTCTCCTGGTACATGTTACGGAGATAGAAGGTCTGCATCTCCGCCGGCATGTTGGTGCAGTCCTGGTTCCAGTACAGCAGGTCGAAGGGAAACGGGTCGTCGCCCTTCAGGTAGTTGTTGATGAAAAAGGACCAGATCAGGTCGTTGGCGCGCAGGGTGGCCATGGTGGTGGCCATGGCGGGGCCTTCGAGATAGCCCTGGCTGTCCATGCGCCGCTCCAGGTTGTCGAGCTGCTCTTCGTCGATGAAGATCTCCAGCTCGCCCGGGGCGTGGAAATCCAGCATGGTGGTGAAGAAGGTGATGGAGCGGATGCGATCATCCCCCTGCTCCGCCATGTAGGCCAGGGTCGCGCCCATCAGGGTGCCGCCGATGCAGTAGCCGACGCAGTTCACGTGGCGTTCGCCGGTGGCCTGCTCGACGGCGTCCAGTGCGGCCAGAGGCCCCTCGAACATGTAGTCGGCGAACGTCTTGCCGGCGTACTCGCTGGTGGGATTCTTCCAGGAGATCACGAACACCGTGTGCCCCTGATCCACCATGTAGCGGATCATGGAGTTGTGGGGCTGGAGGTCGAGAATGTAGTACTTGTTGAGCCAGGGCG
>SKYZ01000373.1 GCA_007127625.1 Aquisalimonas sp.
CGCCGCTCGACGTGGTCTCGCCACGCCTTCGCGCCGCCGCCTTGCAATCCCGGCCCGGCGGAGCGCATTAACCGCACGTACTTCCGGGACGGGACACTAGTGTTCCCACTCGATGTGCTGCCCCTCGGTCAACCCCAGACTCTCTGCCTTCCCCGCGGCCACTTCCAGCGCGGCGATCACTGGTTCGCCGGTGGTGGTGAGATGGCGCTGTCCGGGCGTCATTCGCTTGATGCCGACGATGGTCCCGTGGGTGCCGATAAAGACGATATCCAGGGCGCCGTGGACATTATTCATGTGGAAGCGTGGCCGTGTCGGCGACTCGAAGACGAACAGGATGGGGTTTTCGGCGATGGCATCCGGACAGAGATGCTGCATGCCGGCGGCACGCTGTTCGGCGGTTGCCGCAATCCGGACATTCAGTTCCCGTTGATCAGCGAACAGGACGCTGCCCTGCGGCATCCCGGTCAAGGCATCGGTTTCATTGACGCATGCGGATGCCGACTCGCCCTCCCCGGGCCAGCCTGACAGTCCGAGTGTCAGGCTGGTCCACAAGAGGAGGACAATGGCAACGGCGCCGCTGCATGTGGCGTATCGCCACCCGCAACGGTGCCGTCCCCTGGTCGCCACGTCTATCCGCCGAACAGCCCGAGGGCGTTCAGGAACACGAGAATCACCGCGGCCGGGGCCACGAAACGCGTGACAAAAAGCCAGAGCTGGAAGCCGAAGCCTTCGTCACTCAGCCCCAGTTCCCGGGCAACGCTGTGGACGCGCATCTGCCAGCCAACGAAGATCGCGATCAGCAGCCCGCCCAGGGGCAGCATGATGTCATTGGAGACAAACTCGAGTGCATCGAAAATGTTCATGCCGGGCAGGAGGTGGAAATCGCCCCAGACGTTCAGTGACAGTCCGCAGGCGATACCCAGGAGCCAGATCAGGCCGGCAATGATCGCGGCCGCACGGATGCGACTGCCGCCCTGCTCCGTGAGGTAGGCAGTGGCCGGCTCCAGCAGGGACATCCCCGAGGTAATGGCGGCCACGGAGAGCAGGACGAAGAAGAGAATCGCCAGGGCGAAACCGAAGGGAATCTCGCCGAAGACGATGGGCAGGGTCACGAACACCAGGCCGGGACCGCCCTCGCCCGGCTCCATGCCCGCCGCAAAGACGATGGGAAAGATCGCCAGGCCCGCCAGGAGAGCGGTGCCGGTGTCCATGCCCACGATCCAGCCGGCGCTGCGGGGTATCGATTCCTTCTTCGGCAGGTAGGCACCGTAGACCATGATGGCACCCATGCCGAGGCTGAGGGTAAAGAAGGCCTGGCCCATGGCCGTGAGCACCGTCCCCGGTTCCACTGCCGAGAAGTCCGGCTGGAACATGAACGCCACCGCTTCCTGGAATGCACCGGAGGCACCCATGCCGTAGCCCACCAGCAGCAGCAGGATGACGAACAGCATCGGCATCAGCAGCGTTACCGCACGCTGCAGTCCCTTGCGGACCCCAGCGGCAATGATGCCGAACAGAATCAGCATGAAAAGCGTATGCCAGACCAGGACGTCCAGGGGACTGCCAACGAAGGTCTCGAACAGCTCACCTGCCGCATCGGCGGTGATGCCCTGGAAACTACCCAGCAGGGACTGCAGGACGTAGAACAGCGCCCAGCCGCCAACCACGCTGTAGAAGGACAGAATCAGGAAACCGGCACCCACCCCCAGCCAGCCCAGCAGCGACCAGTACTGGCTGCGCCCCTCGTCACGGGAGACGGCAACCAGGCTGTTGATGGGGCTGCGTCTGCCCTGCCGCCCGATGGTGATCTCCGCGATCATGATGGGCAGGCCGACCAGCAGAATGCACAGGAGATAAATGATGACGAAGGCCGCACCCCCGTTCTCGCCCACCAGATAGGGAAAGCGCCAGAGGTTGCCCAGTCCTACCGCCGAGCCGGTGGCCGCGAGAATGAACACCAGTCCACTGGACCATTCACCATGGATGGAGCTGCGCGCATCGGCCATTCACTGGTCTCCTGTCGCTGCGTCGGGCGTGCGGGTAATCCGGGAATGACAACGTAGTGTGCCATTGCCGGCCGTGCCCATGGAAACCCGCCACCGGACATCCTTCTCCCGCGGCCCCGGATCGCCGTTTGCAGCCCCTCCGGCACGGCAGTATTCTCGAAGGCTGAATTCGCACCTCGAAGGGAAGAAGGAGAAGACGAATGAAACATACCGCTTGGACCATAGGACTTGGCGTTGCCCTCTCGTTGGGGGTCAGCGCCGGGGCAACCGCCGACAATCTCCGCATTGGCGCCCTGGTGCCACTCACCGGTGATCTCCAGGACTACGGCGAGACATCCCGGAACGGCATCCGGCTGGCCGTCGACGAGATCAACGCCGCCGGCGGCGTGCTCGGCGAGGACATTCAGCTGATCGGCGGGGATACCCAGACCAGCCCGCAGGCCGGCGTTGACGCTGCCCAGCGCCTGGCAACGGTGGAAGGCGTTCACGCCTTCGTCGGTGCACTCTCCAGTGGTGTCACCATCCCTGTCGCCCAGAGTGTGAGCCGTCAGGAAGGCATCCCGCAGATCAGCGGCGCCTCCACCTCGCCCGTCATCACCGATCTCGACGACGATGACTTCCTGTTCCGGACAGTGCCGTCGGACGCCTTCCAGGGCATCGCCCTGGCCGAGATCGCCGAGGAGACCGGCTACACCAACCTCTCCGTGCTCTACATCAACAACGACTACGGCCTCGGGCTCGCCGAAAACTTCCGGGATGCCTTCGAGGCGCGCGGCCATTCCGTCGCTCACATGGCGGCGTACGAGCCCGGTCAATCCTCCTATCGCGGTGAACTGCGCCGGGTGAGCCGTGGTGATACGGAAGGCCTGGTGCTGATCGGTTATCCGGAGAACGGTCGCACTATCCTTCGACAGGCCGTGGAAGGTGGCATGTTCGAGAACTTCGTGTTCACCGACGGGCTGCAGTCGCCGGACTTGATCGACGCCATCGGCGCCGAATTCATGGAAGGCACCGTCGGTTCGGTGCCCCAGGCCATGGAGGACACCCCGGGGGCCCAGCACTTCAAGGAAGCCTATTCCGAGGCCTACGGCGAGGTGCCGCCGCAACCGTTCATGGACACGGCCTACGATGCCGTCTACTTGATTGCCCTGGCGGCACAGCAGGCCGGCACCCTGGATCGCACCGCGATTCGTGACAATCTGCGGTCGGTCGCCAATCCGCCGGGCGAAGTGGTGAATCCCGGCGAATGGGAGAAGGCGTTGCAGCTGCTCGCCGACGGCGAGGAGATCAACTACGAAGGCGCCTCCGGCAGCGTCGATCTCGACGAGCACGGTGACGTGCCCGGCACGTTCGCTCACTGGCGCGTCGAGGACGGCGAGATTCGCACCGTGCGGGTCTTCGCCCCGGAAGAGTAAGGCCTGTACCAGGGTGTCGCGGGGCAACCCGCGACACCCTGCCCTCCCCGTTACTGACTTTCCTCATCTACCCTCGGCGGCCCTTGGCAATGGCCCGCGGGGCCTTTTCGGGCAGGATTCCTTCCGGGCGCGTAATCAGGATCACCTGCAGCAGCACACCGATAAGGATCACGCGCAGTGGACCCGCGTAGCCGGTGTAACCTTCCGGCAGCCCGGCACTCATCACGAACTCGCTGCCGGACCAGATCGTCCAGATCACCACGGCTCCCAGCAGTGCGCCCTTGTTGTTGCCACTGCCACCGGCGATCAGCATCACCCAGACCAGGAATGTGCCGTACAGCGGCAGAAACGCCTCCGGGCTGAGGAAGCCGAAGTAGTGGGCGTAAAGCGCGCCACCCAGGCCCATGATTGCCGAGCCCACCACGAACGCTTCCAGCCGGAAGCGCCCGATGTTCTTGCCCGCCGCCGCGGTGGCCGGTTCGTCCTCACGGATGGCTCGCAGCACGCGCCCCCAGGGGGATTGCCGCGCCCGCTCGACCAGAAAATAGACCCCGGCCAGGAACGCCGCCACCACGATCAGCGAACCCATTGCGGAACTCAGGCCGATGGCCTGGAAAAAGTCGCTGAATGGTCGATCGATGTTGGACATGCCCCGCACGCCGTTGGTGAGCCAGCCCTCGTTGGCGATCACCAGGCGCAATGTCTCCGCAATCCCGATGGTGGCAATGGCCAGGTAATCGGTGCGTAACCGCGCGGTAATGGCGCCGATAAGCAGGCCGACCAGCGCCGAGGCGATCACCGCTCCCACCACGCCCACCAGAAAGGGGTGCTGGAAGCCGCCCACATGCCACGGGCTTTCCGGGGTGGTCAGAATGGCGCTGGTATAGGCGCCCACGGCGAAGAAACCGGCAATGCCGATGTTGAACTGGCCGGTGAACCCCCACTGCATGTTCAGGCCCAGCGCAAGGATCGCGTAGATGCCCACGAAGGTGAAAAACGAAACCAGGTATGCCGCGATGCCGGAGATTTCCATTACCACGCCCCCTTGAAGATGCCCTGCGGGCGGACGATGAGCACCGCCACCATGATGAGGAATGCCACGGCGGGCTTGTACGACGGCTCAAGGAACAGGGTCGAGATTTCCATGGCCAGCCCGATGAGCATGCCACCCGCAATCGCCCCGTAGGGCCGACCGATCCCGCCGACAATGGCTGCCGCGAAGACCGGTAGCAGGATGTTCCAGCCCATGGTCGGCGTCAGCCGCGAGTCCATGCCCAGCAGAACCCCGGCGCCGGCCGCCAGAGCGCCACCCAGCAGCCAGGTAATCATGATGACCCGTTCCGCCGGGATCCCGGTGACAAGTGCCAGATCCATGTTGTCGGACATGGCCCGCATCGCCTTGCCGATGCGTGTGCGGGTGAGAAAGAGATGCAGTGCGGTGACAATGACCACTGCCGCGAGAAGAATCCACAGATGATTGGGAATGATGGCCAGTTCCCAGACCATCCAGGGCCGCTGGATACCGCCCGGGAAACTGTACACGTTGGGGCCCCAGATCACCTGCACCAGGCTGCGCAGGATCAGGCCAATGCCGAAGGAGGAAATGAGCAGGATCACCGGCTGGGTGCGCCGGATGCGCTTGTACACGGTCTGGTCGATCAGCACCGCGACAATGGCCGCCCCGATCATGCCGGCGGGCAGTGCCGTCCACACCGGGGCGTGGGTCATCATCAGGAAGCCCATACCCACATAGGCACCGACGGTGATGAGGTCGCCATGGGCAAAGTGCGCAAAGCGCAGAATGCCGAAGATCATGGACACGCCGATGGCACCCAGGGTCAGGATGCTACCCAGGACGATCCCGTAAATGCTCAGCTGCAGGAGTTCGATCAGGATATACACGTCGGTCACCCCCCCAGGAACATTTCCGCAACTTCGCGGTTGTCGAGCAGGTTCTTCCCGGTGTCCTCGAAGCGGTTGGCGCCGGTGGCCAGCACGTAGCCGCGGTCAGCCACCCCCAGTGCCTGTTTCGCGTTCTGCTCCACCATCAGCACCCCGATCCCCAGGCTGCGGATCTCACGAATACGCTCGAAGGTGTCATCGATGAGTCGTGGTGACAGGCCGGCCGTGGGTTCGTCCAGCATCAGCAACTTCGGGTCGATCATCAGCGCCCGGCCCATGGCCACCATCTGCCGTTCGCCCCCGGACATCAGGCCGGCATCCTGGCGCCGGCGCTCACGCAGTCGCGGAAACACGGAGAACACCTTCTCCAGCCGCGGCCGCAGATCACCCTTGATGGCGAACGCGCCCATCTCCAGGTTCTCTTCCACCGTGAGGGAGGGGAACACGTTGTGCTCCTGGGGCACGTAGGCAATGCCCCGCCCCACCATCTGCTCCGGTTTCCTGTTGGTGATGTCCTCGCCCCTGTAGAGTACCTGTCCGGAGCGCACGTGCAGCAGACCGAATACCGCTTTCATGAGTGTGGACTTGCCGGCACCGTTGGCACCGATGATGACCACGATTTCGTTGTCCTCCACGCGGACACTGGCGCCGTTGAGAATATCGGCGCCGCCGTACCCGCCGTAGATGTCGTTCGCCTGGAGCAGACTCATTCGGATGCACCCATGGTTGCGCTCACGCCACCGCCGAGATAGGCCTCGCGCACTTCTTCGTTTTGGCGGATTTCCGCCATCGGCCCGGAGGCGATGAGCCCGCCGTTGGCCATGACATGGACCGGATTACACAGTTTGGCGATGAGATCCATGTCGTGCTCGATGAGGAAGAACGTGTAACCGCGTTCGCGGTTCAGGCGCTGGATGGCGTCGGAGATCTTGCCGAGCAGCGTACGATTGACCCCCGCCCCGGGCTCGTCCAGCAGCACCGCGCGGGCGTCGGTCATCATGGTGCGCCCGAGATCCAGGAGTTTTTTCTGGCCGCCGGAGAGGTTCGCGGCCCGTTCATCGGCGAGATGATCCAGGGACAGGAACTCCAGCACATCCTCGGCCCGATCCCGCACGGCACTCTCCTGGCGACGCACCTTCTCCCACCGGAACCAGCTCTGCAGCAGGTTCTCCCCGGCCTGCGCCGGCGGCACCACCATGAGATTCTCCCGCACCGTCATGCGGGCGAACTCGTGGGGCACCTGGAATGTGCGCACCAGTCCCTGATGGAACAGCCGATGGGGTCGCCGCCCGGTGATGTCCTGCCCTTCCAGGTAGATGCGTCCGGTGTCGGCGGGAATCAGCCCGGCGATGATGTTGAACAGTGTGCTCTTGCCGGCCCCGTTGGGACCGATCAACCCGGTGATGCTTCCCGGTTCCACGTCAAGCGATACATCACGTACCGCCTGCAAGCCCCCGAAAGCCTTGGAGATACGCTCGATCCTGATCACGCCAACTCCCCCGGCTTCATGACCAAAACCCGGAATTGTACTGGGGAAATGTACCAGTGCAATATTCCACCGAGGGCACGACGGAATTCAGGCGCGCACGATCTTCATGGCATTGGTGCCGCCGGAAATGCCGGAGAACTCGCCCTTGGTGATGATGACCAGTTGGCCTTCGGCCACCAGCCCTTCGCCTTTCAGGGTCTCCACTGCATCCCGCACCACCACGGCGACATCGTGGTGCATGATGTCGAAGGACACCGGGAACACCCCCCGGTAAAGCGCGGTCCGGCGGCGGGTGGTGGGGTGTTGCGTGAGCGCATAGATGGGGATGCCCGAACTGATCCGGGACATCCACAGCGGTGTTGCCCCGGATTCCGTCAGGGCAATGATGGCGCCAACATCGAGATGGTTAGCGGTGTACATGGCCGCCATGGCGATGGCCTCGTCGATGCGCCCGAACTGGGAGTCGAGCCGGTGATGGGAGCGCTGGGTGGTGCGCTGGCGCTCTGCCCCGAGGCAGATCCGCGCCATGGCCTCCACCGTGCGCACCGGGTAGCGGCCCATTGCGGTCTCCGCCGAGAGCATCACCGCGTCGGTGCCGTCCATCACCGCATTGGCCACATCCATGACCTCCGCGCGGGTCGGATTGGCGTGAGAGATCATGGACTCCATCATTTGCGTGGCGGTGATGGCCACCCGGTTCATCTCCCGGGCCGTGGCAATGATGCGTTTCTGCACCCCGGGCAGCTCCTCGTCACCGATTTCCACGCCGAGATCGCCGCGCGCCACCATGACGGCGTCCGCCGCGCCGACGATCTCCTCGATGACCGCGACTGCCTCGGCCCGTTCGATCTTGGCGACAATGCCGGCATCGCTCCCCGCCGCGTCCAGCAGATTCCGCGCCTCCTCCAGATCAGCCGCCGAGCGCGGAAAGGACACCGCCACATAGTCTGCGGCCATGGCCGCCGCGGTGGCGATGTCGGTCCGGTCCTTGTCCGTCAGGGCCGGCGCCGAGAGTCCACCGCCCTGCCGGTTGATCCCCTTGTTGTCGGAGAGCTCGCCGCCGAGTGCCACCTGGCAGTGGATGCGGGAGCCCTCGATGCGCTCCACCCGCAGAACGATCTGGCCGTCGTCCAGCAGCAGCACGTCCCCGTCGCCGACATCCTCCGGCAACGCCTTGTACGTCAGGCCAACGCCTTCCCGCGTGCCACCCTCGGGGTCGAGTTCCGCGTCCAAGAAGAAGCTCTCCCCTTCCGTGAGCTCCACCGGCCCGTCGCGAAAGCGATCAATGCGGATCTTCGGCCCCTGCAGATCCGCCAGTACGGCTACATCCCGACCCACACGCTCCGCTGCCTC
>SKYZ01000012.1 GCA_007127625.1 Aquisalimonas sp.
ACAGGCGCGTAGCTCAGCTGGTTAGAGCACCACCTTGACATGGTGGGGGTCGGTGGTTCGAGTCCACTCGCGCCTACCAGACAGATCAAGGGCTTACGGGAATCCCGTAGGCCCTTTTTTTGTCTGGGACCCCGCCGGGGACAGTTTGGGGACAGTTTGGGGACAGTACGACATTCCTTGTCCTGCTACCTTCACGCATCCTTCTGGCCTTACCTACCCAGCGGCTTTGAGTGCGTTTAGGCTCTAATCCTGACACCACGGCAGCAGTCGGTCGATGGCCTCATCGCTGGCCGCTGCCGGCAGGTTCTTTAACACCTCGAGCAGACAGGCGTAGGGCTCCACGCCGTTGATCTTGGCCGTCTCGATGACGCTGTAGATCGTGGCACTGGCGTGCGCAACCCGCGGCGTCCGGCTGTTCGCCGATACCACCCAGGGCGCACGCGCCAGCGCGAGCTGCTACTCACTGATCGAGACCGCCAAGGCCAATGGCCTGGATCCCTCCGCCTACATCCACCATTTACTCGCACACATCGGCCAAGCAGACACCGTCGGATGTCTCCCGCATAGTAAAGGGCGGGTGACACACTCATGTCCGTTCTCGTCGATACCCTACCCTTTCAGGGCGCCGGACATCACCATGCAGGGTGATTTGATACGATCGCCGGTGCGGTGCAGGTGTTCACCCTTTGTGTCCTTCGGGGCTTTTGGTGGTGACTCGTCTTGTACAGACGGTTGCTATTGGAGGGTAGTCTGGAGTGCGCCCCTCGAAATGAGGGGATCCCCTTACTGGTGCGGCTTTGGTATTTCTGGTCCATTACTTTCGTGATGCCCCCGATGACTCTCGCGCATAGTGACGGGGTGGTGCCGGTGGTCCAACTGGGGAGGCGCTGAACGATTACAGTCCGCCTCTGCGCGGGGATCCGACTCCGGATATGACAAGAACAGGAGCTCGCATGCGTTTCCCCCGAGCGTTGCCATTGGAGGCACTCTACCAGACGTGTAACCCCAGTGAGCTGGGATTCGAGACAACGGCCGAACTGGAGCCCATGGAACGGCCTCCAGGCCAGCAACGAGCCCTGAATGCAATTCACCTGGCGACCACGTTGCGCCGCCCCGGTTTCAATCTCTATGTCATGGGACCACCCGGGGCGGACACACTGGGTGTCACGCGCCGCTTTCTGCAAGGATTCGCCAAGGAGGAAGCAGCCCCGTGGGACTGGTGTTACCTGCATAACTTCGATGTTCCGGATCGGCCTCGGCTGCTGCGTCTACCTCCTGGGCAGGGGCCGCGGTGGCGCGGTGATCTGCAGCGGCTCGTGGAGGACATGCGCACTGCGGTTCCGACCACGTTCGAGAGCGAGGAATACCAGAATCGTCTCCAGGAACTGCAGCAACAGCACAACCGCCGTCACCGCGAGGCCTTCGAGCAGATTCAGCAGGAGGCGGCGCAGCACAGTGTCGCGTTGCTGACCACCTCGACGGGCTTCGCCTTCGCGCCCATGAACGAGGATGGCGAGGTCATCGAGCCGGATGCGTTCCAGAAACTGCCGGAGGAGGAGCGCAAGCGCTTTCAGCAAGTGATTGAGCGCCTGCAGGAGCAGTTGCAGGAAGTGCTGCAACAGTTCCCGCAATGGCAGAAGGAGACGCAGCAGGAGATCCGCCAACTGAATGAGGAGATGACCCGGCTGGCTATTGGCCGCCCCATCCAGGAGTTGCGCCAGCGATACGGTGAACTGCCGGTGGCCGCAGCGCATCTGGATGCCGTCCGCGAGGATCTGGTTGGCAATTTCGAAGTGTTTCGCTCCGGTGACAGGCAGCAGATCGAGCAACTCCTGCATCGCTACCAGGCCAATCTCCTGGTGCATTCCGAGGACGATCACGGCGCTCCCGTCATCTACGAGGATATGCCAACCCACCAGCGTCTTGTGGGGCGCATCGAATATTTGGTTCATGAGGGGGCGCTGGTCACCGATTTTACTCAGATTCGCCCGGGCGCTTTGCACCGCGCCAACGGGGGGTACCTGCTGGTGGATGTGCGCAAGCTGCTCACGCAGGCGTTCGCGTGGGAAACCCTGAAGCGAACATTGTTTGCCGCCGAGATCCGGCCCGAATCCCTGGAGAAGACCTACGGTTTCTGGACCACGGCCAGCCCGGAGCCAGAGCCCGTGCCGATGAACGTGAAGGTCGTTCTTCTTGGTGACCGGCTGCTGTATTACCTGCTTGCGGCGCACGATCCGGAGTTCACTGAACTGTTCAAGATCGAAGCGGATTTGGAGGACGATCTACCCCGGGACGCGGAGACACGGCAACTCTATGCACGCATGATCGCGACCATCGCGGCTCGGGAGGAACTGCGCGGGCTCGACCGCACGGCAGTGGCGCGTCTCATCGAGCACGCAAGTCGCATGGCGGCGGACAGTGAGCGTCTGTCCGCCAAGGGACGCGAGCTGGCCGACCTGATGATCGAGGCGAACCACTATGCCGAGGAGGACGGCGACCAATGCGTCGGAGTGAATCACATCGAGAAGGCGTTGGAGGCGCAGGAGTACCGGGCTTCACGGATTCGTGAGCGCAGCCGCGACATGGTTCGCCGGGGTATCCAGGTCATCGAGACGCAAGGACGCATGGTCGGCTGTGTGAATGGGTTGTCCGTCCTGCAACTCGGTGACTTTGCCTTCGGCCAGCCGATCCGCATCACCGCGACGGCGCGACCGGGCCGGGGTCAATTGGTGGATATCGAACGCGAAGCCAAGCTGGGGGGGCGCGTTCACTCCAAGGGGGTGATGATTCTGGCGCGTTTTCTCGGCAGTCGTTATGCGCCGAAAAGCGAGCTTTCCCTGTCGGCGAGTCTCGCCTTCGAGCAGTCGTATGGACGAATCGATGGTGATAGTGCCTCGGTTGCGGAGCTGTGTGCGTTGATCTCGGCGATCAGCCGGATTCCTCTGCACCAGGGCATCGCCGTGACCGGCTCCGTCAACCAGCACGGGGACGTCCAGGCGGTGGGGGGCGTCAACGAGAAGGTGGAAGGGTTTTTCGATGTATGCCGTACGGCGGGCCTTGACGGCAATCAGGGTGTGGCGCTGCCGGCTGCCAACGTGCCTCACCTGATGTTGCATCGCGACGTCCGGGACGCCGTCGCCGCTGGCCACTTCCAGGTGTATCCGTTGAGTCATGTGGACGACGCATTGGCGTTATTGACCGGAATGTTCCCTGGCGCTGCGGCTGACGACGGAACCTGGCCGGAAGAAAGCCTGAACCGACTGGTGGCCGACCGGCTGGCGGCGTTCTCCAGGGTTCGCCCACGCCCTGGCGGGCAGGAGGAACCGGTCGGCGATGATCATGACTGAAAACCATGACGCCAATGGTCCTGGCTCGACCTCCCGTTCTCCGGGACTCAGGGAGACTGGAGTAGGCCGCGTGGTCATCCTGCTGGATGCCTCCAGGGAGAGCATGGCGGCGCTGGATGCCGCAGCGGCATTCGCCCACGCGAGCCGAGCCGAACTTGTGGGCTGGTTCGTCGAGGAAGAGGAGCTGGTGCGATGCGCCGGTTATCCATGGACACGGGAGGTGAGCCTGTCCGGCGTAGTCAGACCGCTGCAGCCGGGGCAGGTGGAGCAGCGCCTGCGCAACCGGGCGGAGATCATGCGCAGCGCTCTCCAACGCATTGCGCGAAGTCGGGGGCTTCAGGCACAGCTTCGCGTCTACCGGGGGCGAGTCATTCAGAAGGTTCTCGAAGAAGCCACGGGCGACGATTTACTTGTTCTCGGCAAGATCGGCTATCGCCGTGCGCTGGGCCTGCGGGTCGGTTCGACAGCGAGAGCGTTGATGGGCCGTACAGCGGGCCCGGTCATGATCTACGAACATCCGTTGAAGCCCGTTTCGCCCTTCACCGTCGCCGTGGTTGTGACCGCCGGCGACGAGGGCCTTCGCGCGCTTCGCACAGCGTTGGCACTGGCCAGGGAGAGCGGGGCGCCGATGGTGATCCTGTTGCCCATGGAAGACGAAGACGACGGCGCTCAGCGCGAGCATACCGTTCGCACGCTACTGGGGGAGGTGAATGATCACGAGCGGGTGCAGAGCGTGCGCAGAGTCACCGCGAACCGCGTAGTGCAAATCCTCGAGGAGGAGTCGGCACAGCGGTTGGTTGTTCCGCGTCAATGGGCATTGCAGGCGGAACGCCGGAATGCGGATCTGGTCGAGGCCGCCTCGATGCCGGTGGTGGTCGTTCCTTGACCTCCGCCGGACATGCTTTGGTGGATGCAACACTAACTCGAGTAGGCATTGCCGATGTGTTCGCGGATCGCCGCCGTGTCGGCCTGAGTCAGGTTCTTGTCCTCGGAAAGGATGACGCAGCGGCTGACGGCGTCGGGAAGGCGCTCGCGCAACAGGGCGAGGAAGCGGGGCGGGGCGATCAGAACGAGTTCCTTGAAGGCACCCTCGTAGTGAGCCGCCCCCACGCGCTCGCTGATGTCCGTTGCGAACCGGATCGCCTCCATCTCCTTGGGCGAATAGTGTTTGCTCATTCCATGTCGTCCCTCGCCGTAGGTGTCGAAGCTGCGCCCGGGGCGGTCGGCATTGATATCCTGATCGTGCAGGCGACCTTCCGGGTGCACCAGGTGGTCCACCTCTTCCAGTGCGCCCCACCGACCCTGCATGGAGAATAACCGCGCCCGGGACTGATCTGCGACTACAACCCAAATCGTATGCATAGACGGTTCCTGAATGGTTTCGAAGTTTGCTGGCGATCGGTCACACGCCCTGTTCCGGGTACCGCTCGCAGAAGTGCTGGAGAACCAGCTTGAGCTTGGCGGTATGCGCCGCGTCACCCCGCGCTTCGCTTGCGGCGATATCGTCCAGGATCATCTTCCGGATCCGCGGCTGACCATCAGGGGTATGCACCAGGTAGTTTCCCACTTCCAGGGCGATCATCTCGTGGCAATGCTCATGCTCCGCGATCGCCTCGATCTCTTCCTCAGTCAAGTCTGTCATGCCCAGGCAGTCTTCGTACGTCAACATGGTTCGACCTCGCCGGTTCCATCGCTCATGATCCAAGTTACGCCTTTCGCGATCGCTGACTCTTGACGCCAGTCAACAACCGGCCCGAGCCTCCTGCCAACGGTTTGGCCGGCGTTGTCCATGCTGGTTCGTTAACCGGAGTCAACCCCCTCTCCCGTTCCCTCCTCCAGTCTGGGTGCCCGTGCAGACGACGGTGGCAGCCAACAGGAAGTCCCGTGGCTCAGAATATCTTCGTCATCGGAAGGGATGACTTTTATCTAGAGCAGCTCAAAACCATGCGGAATGCCGATGAGGACCGTTTCCATGGACTGATTCCGTATCACGAGATCGTCAATCCTGCGCACTACCCGATCGGACGGCTGCTCGGTGACGCCTGTCAGAAGCTTGCAGGGTTCGCCGGCAAGGTGGACGCGATCATCAGCCACTGGGATTTTCCCCGCACCTGTCTGTTACCCCTGTTGAGAGGGCCGCACAACCTCCGGGGACCGGGCCTCAAATCCGTTCTCAAATGCGATAACAAGTATTGGACCCGCCTGGTGGAAGATGCCTGCATCGCCGAAGCGGCCCCTCCTTACCGCCTGGTAGATCCGTTCGATGAGGACACCGTCAACACCATCGACCTGCCTTACCCCTACCGGCTCAAGCCGGTAACCGGGTTTTCCTCCTATCTGGTCTATCGGATACCTAACCGGCGGGAGTTACGACATGGGGTCGACCGGATCCGTGAAAACATCGACAAGTTTGCGGAACCCTACGAAACATTTTGCCGTTTGGGAAACATTTCCGATTTGCCCCCGAAGTTAGGCGGCAGGATGTGTAGTGCTGAAGCACCGATCAAGGGGCATAAGTGGAGTTGACCCATGAAAAGCAGTGATATCCAGAAAGAATTAAGGAAGCACTCGTTCTTCTCGGATTTGGATGAACCAGTGATTCAGTATCTCAGTAGCTGTGCTACGATGATTTTTGTGCCGAACGAGAATTTTCTGTTCCGCTAGGGTGACCAGGCAGACAGCTCTTACCTTATATGGAACGGTGAGATGCTGACTGAGTTGATCACATCATCCGGCGATGCATTAGGGATACAGCTTCTGGGTGCTGGACAAGTCCTGGGTTATTCGTGGTTGATTCCTGCGTACACGTGGACTTTCCAAGCTCGAGCCCAACAGGATACCGAGCTTCTGCGGTTCGATGGCACTGCCGTCTTGGCGCATTGCGAGGAAGATTCAGCATTCGGCTATCCCATCATGAAGAAATTCTCCATCCTCATGGCTGAGCGCCTCGAAGCGGCACGAGGTCGGATGATGGAGGAGTGGAGGCCGCCAGGCGCCTTTGTTGATTCCTATTGAAAAAGGCGTTCATTGATCCCCGCCCTGTGTCGTATGCTCCTGCAACGGAGCGATCACCTGATCGTCGGTGATCTGCAGTGCGTTTATTCGGCGAGATGGCACTGTGAGTCGACGCTGGTATACAGGGACCTGGTATTTCGGCTGGAACATTGTCGCGGCGGCGACCCTGATCACGCTGCTCACCGTGGGCATGCGCATGGGTATCGGGCCGTTTTTCATCCCCATGGCCGAAGACCTGGAGATGAGCCGCAGCATGCTGGCCGGCATCGTGGCCATCGGCATGCTCTGCTACGGGCTTGGCATGCCCCTAGCCGGGCATCTGGCCGGTACCCACGGCACGCGTTTCGTGCTTTTGCTGGGCACCGCGGTGGTGGTGGTCTCGATTCTCTGGACGGTGATCGCGCGCCACCCCTTCACCTTCTTCCTGGCCTACGGCGTTCTGTTGTCACTGGGGTTTTCCTTTACCAGTCCCGTGGCGCTCACGCCCGTGATCAGCCGTTGGTTCACGCGCCGGCGCGGTATGGCACTGTTCTTTCTGTCCACCGGCTCAATGGCGGGGATTGCGGTACTCACCCCGGTCCTCACCTGGTCCATCCAGAGTGTGGGCTGGCAGAATACGCTTCTCGGCTTCGCCGTGGTTTTCCTCTTGCTGCTGGTGCCGACCACGTTTCTGGTTATCCGTGATCAGGCCCCGGCGAATACGGATCTGCAGCACTCGCAGCACAGCGGGGAACAACAGTCGACAACAGGCCCGGTTAGTGACTCCATGCTCACGTTCGCTGAGGCCATCCGTACCCGGCCATTCTGGCAGGTCACCATCGGCTTGTTCGCCTGTGGTTACAGCATGAATCTGCTCGGCACCCATGGCGTTCCGATGCTGGTGGACCACGGCTTCGATCCCATCACGGCGAGCTACGGCATCGGGCTCATCGGCCTGGTGGCGATTCCTAGCACAGTGGTGCTCGGGCGCCTGTCGGATACTCTGCAGCGCAAGAACCTGCTCGCCACCATCTATCTGGTGCGTGGCTTGAGCTTTTTCGCCCTGTTGCTGGTGGCGGCCGTATGGGAGCTGTACCTGGTGGCGGCCATCGCCGGCATCGTGTGGGCGGGCAGCATCGCGCTGTCCTCTGCCATTCTGGCGGATGTCTACGGCATTAGGCTGGTGGGCGTTCTGTACGGCTGGACCTATCTCGGGCATCAGGTCGGCGCCATGATTAGCTCCTGGCTGGGGGGGTGGGGTTACGAGGCGTTCGGGAGCCACTGGATCGCCTTCGGAGGCTCGGGTCTGGTGCTCGCTAGTGCGGCGGCAGTCTCCTTCCGTTTACCGCGACGGGGCTTCGTTCAGGCACCGGTGGCACGGTGAACGACGGTGACAACGGCGGCGATCCAGGCCGTCGGAAAGCTTGGAGAGCGTATGGCGGACACTGACGGTTTGTACCACGAAGCGTGCCGGTTGTTTCCGGATGTCGCCCGTATTCCACTGGAAGCCACCTGGGCCGGGCGGGTCGCCATGACCGCTGACCACCTGCCGCATGTGCGCGCGCCGGGTGACGAAGCCTACGCCGAACGAAAGCGACTCTGGTCTACCGACGCACGCGGAATCTGCGCGCCGTGTAGCTCTTCCTTGGGCACACGAAGCTGGAGAGCACTGTCCGGTACCTCGGGATCTACGTGGACGGGGCGCTCGAGATGTCGGAACAAACTGGAATCTAATGGCGCGGGCCGCGAGCCAATGCAGGGATCAGTATCTTAAATACAGCAAAATGACTTGCGAAGTAGC
>SKYZ01000070.1 GCA_007127625.1 Aquisalimonas sp.
AACTGTTGGTGTTTGCCGACGACCAGGTGATCTTCACGCCAAGGGCCGGGCTGACGGTCCTGCCGGTGCCGGCCGTGGACGAGTTCGTGGCACCGCTGGTCTTTACCATCCCGCTGCAGCTGTTGGCCTACCACGTGGCCGTACTCAAGGGCACCGACGTGGACAAACCGCGCAACCTCGCCAAGTCGGTGACGGTCGAGTAAGGGCCACCGGCCGGACCCGTCCCGCTGTTCAGCCGCCCCAGGCTGCTACCACAACGCGCCCGGCCTTGTGTGACTCCTCCAGCCCCCCGGCAGCGCTGTCCAGGACCCTGGCGGGGGCCGGCCCGGCGGCGGCTGCCTGCTGGTCGAGGCTGCAAAGCGTCACCCCGACGCCCGCGCTGACAAAGCCATCCCGGGTGCGGTAGGCCCGCAGGTTCAGGGCCTGGTGGAGCCTGCGAAACGTGGTCGGGTGGCAACTGTCACCGCGGTCGTGGCGCATGAGGACGGCGAAGGTCGTCCCGTCCAGGGTGCCGATGCGGTCCAGCGGACGTGTGCCGCGGCGCAGGCGTTGCGCCATGGTTGCCAGAATCTCGCCAACGGCGGCGTCACCGTGCTTTTCCCGCATTGCCCTGGCCTCGGCGAGCCGGACCAGGGCAACACAGATACTGCCGCCCCGGGCGTCGGTGTGACGCAGCAGCCTGTCCAGCTCGGCCTCGACAAACTCCCGATTCCCCAGGCCCGTGGCAGCGTCGAAATTCTCCGGCGAGCCCGCTTGGCGGGTCAGGATCTGTAGCTGCCGTTTCGCCGTCAGCAGCTCGTTCTGCAGTTGGGAGATGCGCCCGGCGGCATGGACGCGGGCGAGAAGCTCCTGGTTGTCCGGCGACTTGTTGATGAAGTCGTCCACTCCGCCGTCGAAGGCCTCAGTGAGCGATTTCAGCCCTTCCTTGGCCGTCAGCAGGATGACATAGGTGTAGTGATCGGTTTCCTCGTCGAGATGGCGCACCTGGCGCGTCAGGGTCAGCCCGTCCATCTCCGGCATCAGCCAGTCGGCCACCAGAATGCCCGCCGGGCGTTGCCGCAGCATGGCCAGCGCTTCTTCCGCCGAACCGGCAACCCGTAGATCCGTGAAGCCCGTGCTGTGCAGCACCCGCCGCAGCATTTCAAGCGTGAACCGGGCGTCATCAACGATGACGACCGGGATGCTGCGATCGCTCCCGGCGGCTTGAACCGATGACATGGCGAGATCCCTTTCCCGTTGTTATCGCATGCGCCAATGCACGTATCATACGGGTCCACGCTGTCACTGTGGAACTCCGATGAATCTGCGCGATCTCCGCTACCTGGTCGCAGTGGCTGAGCACCGTCACTTCGGTCGTGCCGCCGAGGCCTGCTTCGTCAGCCAGCCCACGCTGAGCGCGCAGCTCAAGAAGCTGGAGGCGTTCCTGGGCGCGCAGCTGGTGGAGCGTTCCAGCAGGCAGGTCATGCTGACGCCCATCGGCGAGGAAGTCGCCCGGCGTGCACGGCTGATTCTCAATACCGCCGACGACATCGTGGAAGTCGCCCGGGCCGCGCACGACCCGCTGGCCGGTGACCTGCGCCTGGGGGTCATCCCCACCGTCGCGCCGTCGCTGTTGCCCCACCTCTTTCCCGCCCTGGCCCGGGAGCTGCCGCAGTTGCGGCCCCTGCTCCACGAGGAGCCAACGGGTCGCTGCCTGGAGAAACTTCGTCAGGGTGCCCTGGACGCAGCCATCATCGCGGTACCCGTGGAGGGAAGCGACGCCTTTCCGCAGCTCCCTCTGTACGACGAGCCTTTCCTGCTGGCCGCACCGGAGGATCACCCGCTGGCGGAGCGGTCGCGACTCAGCCTCGATGACCTGGTGGACACGCGCATGTTGCTGCTGGACGAAGGCCACTGCCTGCGGGACCAGGCGTTGAGCCTGTGCCACGCGGTGGGCGCCGTGGAAGCCAAGGAGTTCCGTGCGACCAGCCTCGAGACCCTGCGGCAGATGGCCGCCACCGGTGCCGGCCCGACCCTGCTGCCGGAGCTTGCCACCGGTGCCACCGGCAATGGTGGTCTGGCACTGCGGCGCTTCCTGGATCCCCAACCCCGCCGCCGCATCGCTGCCCTGTGGCGTAAGGGATCGGCACGGGAGCCGGCGGTGCGGGCGCTGGTGCGTGTCGTCCGCGGCCTCGAACCGGTGGTTCGGCTGGCCGCGTCGCTGGAGCATGCCCCGGCCGACGCCTGAGTTGCTACACTGCGCTCCCATGGACGTATCCGATATTCTCGACCCCCTGAACGATGCCCAGCGGGAGGCCGTGAGTGCGCCCCTGGGCCACAACCTGGTGCTGGCCGGCGCCGGCAGCGGCAAGACGCGGGTGCTGGTGCATCGCGCCGCCTGGCTGGGCCGTGTGGAAAACGCTCCGCCGTACAGCATCCTCGCGGTGACTTTCACCAACAAGGCGGCGGCGGAGATGCGCGGGCGCATCGAACGGCTGTTGGGCTACTCCGCCGCCGGCATGTGGACGGGCACCTTCCACGGTCTCGCCCACCGGTTGCTGCGCCGTCACTGGCGGGAAGCAGGGCTCACCGAAACCTTCCAGATCCTGGATGCCGAAGACCAGCGCCGGCAGGTGAAGCGGGTCATGCGGTTGCTGGAGATCGACGAGAGTCGTTTCCCCGTGCGCCAGGTGCAGGGCTACATCAATGCCCGCAAGGATGACGGTCAGCGGCCGGCGGATCTCGGCACCGGCGGCGACCCGTACACCGAGCGCCTGGTGCGCATCTACGCCGCCTACCAGGAGGCCTGCGACCGCAACGGTCAGGTGGATTTCGCCGAACTGCTGCTGCGCAGCTTCGAGCTGCTGCGGGACCACCCTGGACTGCTGGCCCACTACCGCGGGCAGCTCCGTCACTTCCTGGTGGACGAGTTCCAGGACACCAACGGCATCCAGTACGCCTGGCTGCGGCAGCTCGCCGGCAACGACGCCGACCTGTTCGTGGTGGGCGACGACGATCAGTCCATCTACGGCTGGCGCGGCGCGCGGGTGGAGAACATCCGCCGGCTCAGCGACGACTACCCGGGCATGAAGGTCATGCGCCTGGAGCAGAACTACCGTTCCACGGAGACCATTCTCACGGCTGCCAACACCCTGATCGCCCACAATAGCGGGCGCATGGGCAAGAATCTTTGGACCGACGGCGCCGAGGGCGACCCGGTGGCGATTTACGCTGCCTTCAACGAGCTGGACGAGGCGCGCTACGTGGTGGAGCGCATTGCCGATCTGATCCAGAATCAGGGGCTGGCCCGCAGCGACATGGCCATTCTCTATCGTTCCAACGCCCAGTCCCGCGTGTTCGAAGAGGCGTTGCTGACCCGTGGCCTGCCCTACCGGGTCTATGGCGGTCTGCGCTTTTTCGAGCGCGCCGAGATCAAGGACGCCCTGGCCTACCTGCGGCTGCTGGACAACCGCGATGACGACCCGTCCTTCGAGCGGGTGGTGAATACACCGGCCCGCGGCATCGGCGGCAAGACCGTGGATACCCTGCGCGAGCAGGCCCGTGCCCGCGGCGTGAGCCTCTGGGCCGCCGCCCGGGCGGCCATTGCCGACCGCAGCCTGCCTGGTCGCGCCGCCACGTCGGTGACCCGCTTCCTGGCACTGATCGATGCCCTGGGCGAAGAGGCCGCGGAGCAGGCCCTGGCCGACCAGATCGACGTGGTGGTGCGGGGCTCCGGGTTGCGGGAGCTGTTCCGGAAGGACAGCAGCGACCGCGGCGAATCGCGCCTGGAGAACCTGGACGAACTGGTCAACGCGGCCCGCCACTTCGAGCAGGAGTGGGAGGGTGACGACGACATGGACGTGCTCACCGCGTTCCTCTCCCACGCGGCCCTGGAAGCCGGCGAGGGCCAGGCGGATGCCTGGGAGGACTGCGTCCAGCTCATGACCCTGCACTCCGCCAAGGGGCTGGAGTACCCGGTGGTGTTTCTCACCGGCCTCGAGGAGGGGCTGTTTCCCCACCGCATGTCCGCCGAGGATCCGGACCGTCTCGAGGAAGAGCGGCGGTTGTGCTACGTGGGGCTGACCCGGGCGCGCCAGCACGCCGTGATGACCTGGGCGGAGAAGCGGCGTCTGCACGGCTCGGAGACCTTCGGTGCGCCGTCACGGTTTCTCGCCGAGTTGCCGGAGCACTGCGTGCAGCACGTGCGCACCCGCATGAACGTCTCGCGGCCGCAGATGGCGGTGCGCGCCGGACTGGGTGAGCCCATGGCACCGCAGGAGGCGGCCTTCAGTCTGGGTCAGCGGGTTCATCATCCCAAGTTCGGCGACGGCATCGTGCTGCAGTACGAAGGGCAGGGCCCCAGCGCCCGGGTGCAGGTGAACTTCACCGACGCCGGTACCAAATGGCTGGTGGCAGCCTATGCCAAGCTGGAGAGTGCGTAGGCGGGGGTGTTTGCGGTGCATCAAGATGCACCCTACGGGCAGTAGCTCCATTCAGGGCAGCGGGCACGCGTAGCGTGCATCTCGATGCACTTTTCAACGGTCGCGGCTCGCGCCGCTCGTACGGATAATCATGTGGGCGCTGACCGTCAGGTCCACCATTGCGCGCTTTGATCGGCCACCTTGGCTTGAAGGTCGGGGGAAGGCAGACCTGAAGGTCTGCCCTACAGCTCCTTGCTCGGCTCGCGTGCCGTGGATCCGCCCTACAGATCCAGCAGGATCTCCCGTTCCCGCGCCGAGGGCTCGAAACCGCGGTGTTCGTAGTGATCGAAGATGGCCGTCACCACGTCCTTGGGGTCCTCCACCACGTGGAAGAGGTCCATGTCCTCGGGATTGATGGTGCCCTCCGCCACCAGGGTGTCCTGGAACCAGTCGATGAGTCCGCGCCAGAACGGGCCGTGCACCAGGATGATCGGGATGCGGCGGGTCTTGCCCGTCTGCACCAGCGTGAGGATCTCCGCCAGTTCATCCAGGGTGCCGAAACCGCCGGGCAGCACCACGTAGGCCGATGCGTATTTCACGAACATCACCTTGCGCGAGAAGAAGTGGCGGAAGTTCAGGCTGATGTCCTGGTACGGGTTGCCACCCTGCTCCATGGGCAGCTGGATGTTGAGCCCGATGCTGGGCGCCTTGCCCTGGTAGGCGCCCTTGTTGGCTGCCTCCATGATCCCGGGGCCGCCACCGCTGACCACCGAGAAGCCCGCGTCGGAGAGCTGCCGCGAGGTCTCCTCGGCGAGGGCGTACCAGGGGTGGTCCACGGGGGTGCGGGCCGAGCCGAACACGCTCACCGAGGGCTTGATCTGCGCCAGACGCTCGAAGCCCTCCACGAATTCCGCCATGACCTGGAAGATCTTCCAGGACTCGCGGGTCATGAGGGAATCGTTGATGGGGGCGCGGCCGGCGAACTTGTCGGGTGTGGTCATAGAGTCCGTATCATTGATGGCGTGGGCCGGCGCTCACCGAGGCCTGGGTCGCAGGCCGGCGTGGCGTCGTGCCGGAACTGTTCCGTGCGCGATGCACGGTACGGCGATCGCTCCATTATGTACCATGACCGACCACGAAGGCAGCCAGTGTCATGTCACACAAAGAGAACCCGGAGGCACCATGCGCATTCATCGCACTCTCATCCCGGCCGTCGCGCTTGCCCTACTGCCCCTGTCCGGCGCCCACGCCGGGCTCACCGGCGTCAGCGTCGGGGCCGGGCTGTGGAGCCAGGACCCGCGCGGCCACATCCAGAGCAACGGCGACCGTGCCGACGTCGAAGACGATCTGCAGATCGGTTCCGAGACCGGCTATTTCGTCTGGGCGGACCTGCGCCATCCCGTGCCGATCCTGCCCCGCCTCAAACTGCAGTACACGCCGGTCAGCCTGACCGGCAGTGGCAGCGTGAATAACACGTTCGAGTTCCGTGGCGTCGAGTTCGCGGTCGAGGAGGACGTGGACTCCGAAATCGACCTGGACCAGACCGATATCGTGCTCTACTGGACCCCCTGGTCGCTGATGTTCGACCTGGACGTGGGTCTGAACATCAAGTACATCGATGGTTTCGTCGAGGTCGAGAGCCAGGACAGTGGTGAGCGCGAGCAGGTTTCCTTCTCCGGCCCCCTGCCCCTGGCCTACGCCCGCACCGAGTTCCGCCTGCCGGGCACCGGCTTCTTCGGCGGCGGCGAAGGCAGCTTCCTGGGCTATGACGGCCACCGCATCGTGGACCTGACTCTGCGCGGCGGCTACCGTACCACCTACGGCGTCGCGTCTCTCGCCGTTGAAGGGGGCTGGAAGTACCAGAACATCCGCCTGGACGACTTCGACGACATGGACGCCGACATCACCGTGGAAGGGCCGTACATCGGCGCCTCCGTGCGCTTCTGACCGGACGCCGCTGCTGCGAGGATAGCACCGCCCATGGCCGATCTGATCCTGGTGGATGGCTCGTCGTACCTGTACCGGGCCTTCCACGCCCTGCCGCCGCTGAGCACTTCCGCCGGCGAACCCACGGGTGCCGTCTACGGCGTGGCCAACATGCTGCGCAAGCTCCTGGACGAGTACGACCCCAAGCACATCGCCGTGGTCTTCGACGCGCCGGGGCGGACCTTCCGCGACGACCTGTTCGAGCAGTACAAGGCCAACCGGCCGAGCATGCCGGAGGATCTGCGCCCGCAGGTGGAGCCCCTGAAGGAAGTGGTCCGCGCCCTGGGGCTGCCGTTGGTGGAAAAGCCCGGGGTGGAGGCGGATGACGTCATCGGTACCCTGGCCCGGCAGGCCGAGACCGAGGGCTGGCAGGTGGTCATCTCCACCGGCGACAAGGACATGGCCCAGCTGGTCAGCGACCACATCACCCTGCTCAATACCATGAGCGGGACCAAGCTGGACCGTGATGGCGTGGAAGCGAAGTTCGGCGTGCCGCCGGAGCGCATCATCGATTACCTGGCCCTGGTGGGCGACAGCTCCGACAACATCCCCGGCATTCCCAAGGTAGGGCCCAAGACAGCCGCCAAATGGTTGGCCGAGCATGGGGATCTGGACACCATCGTGGCCAGCGCCGACCAGGTCGGTGGCAAGATCGGCGAGAGCCTGCGGGAGCACCTGGACGATCTGCCCCTGTCCCGGGATCTGGCCACCATTCGCTGCGACCTGGACATGGACCGCAAACCCGCGGACCTTCAGCGGGGCGAGCCGGATACGGCCGCCCTGCGGGAGCTGTATCGCCGCTTCGAGTTCTCGGCGTGGCTCTCGCTGCTGGGTGATGATCCCGGTGATGCCGGGGAAGCGGGTCATGGCGGTGATTACGCCATGGTGGTGGAGCAGGAGGAGTTTGACGCCTGGCTGGGGCGGCTGCGGGACGCCGATCTGTTCGCCTTCGACCTGGAGACCGACAGCCTGGACTACATGGTGGCCCGGATCGTCGGTTTCTGCTTCGCCGTCCAGCCCGGTGAGGCCATTTATGTCCCGGTGGCTCACGACGGCCCCGGTGCCGCCGACCAGCTGGACCGCGACGCCGTGCTGGCGGCGCTGAGGCCGCTGCTGGAGGACCCGCAGCGGCCCAAGGTGGGCCAGAACCTGAAGTACGACATGAGCGTGCTGGCCCGGTACGGCATCCACCTGCAGGGCATTCGCCACGACACCATGCTGCAGTCCTACGTGCTGGACAGCACCGCCACCCGCCACGACATGGACTCCCTGGCGCTGAAGTACCTGGGACGCGGCACCATCAAGTTCGAGGACGTGGCGGGCAAGGGCGCACGGCAGATCACCTTCAACCAGGTGGATCTGGAGCAGGCCACGGCGTATGCCTGCGAGGATGCCGACGTCACGCTGCAACTGCACCGGGAGCTGTGGCCGCGCCTGGAGCGAATTCCCTCCCTGGCCGATGTCTACCAGGACATCGAGGTGCCGCTGCTGCCGGTACTCTCGCGCATGGAGCGCCACGGCGTGCGCATCGACCGGGAGCTGTTGCAGACCCAGAGCCGAGAACTCGCCGAGAAGATGCAGGCCGTCGAGGCGCGGGCCCACGAAGTGGCCGGTGGTCCCTTCAACCTGGGCTCGCCCAAGCAGATCCAGGAGATCCTGTTCGAGCGCCAGGGGTTGCCGGTGGTGCAGAAGACCCCCAAGGGCCAGCCTTCCACGGCGGAAT
>SKYZ01000325.1 GCA_007127625.1 Aquisalimonas sp.
AGCCGCATCCGGAGATGCGGCTGAAGGGCGCATAGCCTCGAGGAAACACTCCATGACGGGCTCCCCGGCGGGGAGCCCTGACCGTCAGAAGTCCATTTTCACGCCGGCCCAGAACTCCCGGGACTTGCCCGGGCGGGCCCCGGCGGGACGGTAGTGGGCCACGTACTCCTTGTCGGTGAGGTTTTCCACCGAGCCGAACAGGCGCACGTTCTGGTGGACGCGATACTCGCCGGAGACGTCCAGCAGCAGGCGCGAGTCGATCTCCTGATCGCTGAATGCCGGGTCGGCCCTGGCGACGACTGAGGTGACATAGTTGGCGTTCAGGGTGGCCCGCCAGTCCTCCTGACCGACGCCGACACTGGCGTTGATCTGGTGCTCCGGGATCTCCGGCAGGGAGTCCCCTTTCTCGGCGTTGGCCCACTGATTAGGGGCCTCTGGACCGACGTCCTGCTTAAATCGACTCTGGGTCAGGGTATAGCCCAGGCTGATCGGGACGGCGTAATTCCAGCCCTGGGCCGCGCCCAGATCATGGATGGCCAGTGCCTCCAGCCCGTAGATTTCCACTTCCCCGGCGGACTGCACGGTGCCGATATCGTCGTCGGCACAGCCGCCGCCGACGGCGGTGCACTCGATGTTGATATTGGAGTAGTCGTTGTAGAAGCCGATCACCTCGGCGCGGGTGTTGGCACTGCTGAAGCGGAAACCGGCCTCGTAGTTGGTGCTGCGCTCCGCCCGGGAGTCGGGGTCGGTACCACCGGGAGCGAAGCCACGGTGGACGCCGGCCAGGACGCTCCAGTTGGCGTCGATCTCGTAGGTGGCGCCGATGCCCGGGATCCACACGCGGTAGGTGGCGGTGTCGTCGCGGGTCTGGTTGGCACCGGTGCGCTCCGGCTCGTTCCAGTCACGACGCCGGATCTCGATGTCTTCGTACCGCAGCCCGGTGGTGATCTGCCACGGGCCCTGCCGCATGGTGTTCTGCAGGTAGGTGGCGATGGCGTCGGCCTCGGTGACGCGGTTGGTGGTCTCGCCGGGGGTTCCGCGTTCCACCTGATACATATCACCGAACTCGCCCATTTCGTACTGATCCTGCCACTGGAAGCGGTCTTCCTCGTCCTCGTGAAAGCGCAGGCCCGCTTCCAGCTCGTGGTTCCAGCCTCCCAGGTCGAACCAGTAGCCGCCGCGGAAGTCGACGCCCTGGGCATAGTACTCGCGGTTGTTGGCGCGCACGGCGCCGCGGGCGTCGCCCCTCTGGTCGCCCTGAATCCAGGCGAATGCGTCCTGGTTACCGCCAGGGTCGTCGAGAATGTCCGAGATGCCGACAAAGCCCTGACCGTCGTCACCGTCAACCTCGTGCAGCTTGTACCAGTTCCGCACCGTGTCCGTGCGGTAGACGGTGGTGGTCAGGTCGGTGTTGGGCGTCGGGTTGATGTAGTGGCGGAGTTGGAAGAGCTCGTTCTCGGTGTTGATCTCGTCCTTCTGGGAGCCGTGGTAGCGGCGGAAGGGGTCGTCGTCGAAGTCCTCCTGGGTCAATCCAAGGTAGGTGTCGTTGACGGTACGCTCGTCCCGGGCGTACTTCAGTTCCACCTCCTGGTAGACGTCCGCCATGGGGTCGGCGTTCCAGCGCAGTTTGGTCATGATATTGCGCCGGTCGAAACCGGTGTTCGGCGTCGGCTGATTCGGGCCCGAGGCGGGGTTGTCCAGGTCCTTGAACCCATCGGACTGTTCGGTGAAACCTTCGATGAGCCAGCCGATCTGGCCGCTGCGATCCCCGGGCAGATCCTCGGTGCGGCCCACGTTCGCGTGGACCCGTCGGCCGTTATTGGAGCCGAACAGCACGTCCGCTTTACCGCTGGTGTCGTCCGGGATCGGGGTGGACAGCATGTTCAGGGCGCCCCCGGTGGTGTACGGCCCGTGACGGATGGCGCTGGAGCCCTTCTGCACTTCCACCCGGTTCATGCGGCCCATGGGCGGGAAATAGTAGGCCGCCGGTGCTGCGTAGGGCGCAGGGGCGACCAGCACGCCGTCCTCCATGACGGTGATGCGGCTGTTCCGCTCGGGCGGGCTGCCGCGCATGCTGATATGCGGGAACTGCCCGAAGCCTTCCTCCTCGGCCACGTTGACGCCGGGTATGGCGCGCAGGATGCGGTGCGGATCACTGTAGCTGTGGCGATCCAGCTCGTCGCGGTCGAGCTGCTGGGCGGAGCCGGGGACGTCCTGGATGCGGTCCGGGTCGCCGGTGATGCTGATGCGGTCGAGGAGCGTGGGGCTTCGGTCCTCCCGGGCCTGAAGCGGGGTGGCGGCGGCCAGTGCCAGCAGGGTGACACCGGTTACCGTGGCCCGGGTGCGTCGTTCCATCATCGTTGTGCCCTCCGATGGTTTGGTGTCGTTGGCGTTGTGAGACGACGTAGGAAGGACCTTAGCGGGCATGAACGCAAAACGCAATGAGAATGGTTCGCATTCACGGTACAGTCAGGTTTGGCGATGCGGGAGGTTATGCGTAGACTACGTCGTGTTTGATTGAATGATTAAACAAAAACCAGTCCCAACGGGATGGGTGCCGCGCCTCAGGGCGTGGTCTGGGCAATCGCGTTTGCGGATGCGATATGCCTCTCTTAAAGTGCTGATGTTGGTAATCCCGGCTGTCGCCTGTTGGCATCAATTCCGGGGAAACAGAACAAGCCAACACGCGTGGAGGTGACGTCGGCGCACCGCGGAATGTCCGGTGCGGCGGCCGGGCCAGTGAGGCCCGCGACATGCCGGGGGATTTCCTCCCTCGGACTGTGCCCCTGCGCGTGGAGGCGTCATCCAAAGGCGAATCCATGTCTGAAGACGCGAAGCTTGTCGTCGAGAATCTCTACAAGATATTCGGTCCCAGTCCGAAGCGGGCCCTGGAGATGGTGGAGCAGGGGTATCACAAGGACGACATTCTGAAGGAGACCGGCAACACCGTCGGTGTTCAGGATGCGAACTTCGCCATCCGGCCCGGAGAGATCTTCGTGGTCATGGGGCTGTCGGGATCCGGTAAATCCACCCTGGTGCGAATGTTCAACCGCCTCATCGATCCCACCAGCGGCACCGTCAAGGTTGACGGCCGCGACATCACCAAGATGAGCAAGAAGGAACTGATCAACATGCGTCGCAACGACATGAGCATGGTGTTCCAGTCCTTCGCCCTGATGCCCCACAAGACCGTGCTGGACAATGCCGCCTTCGGCCTCGAGGTCTCCAGCGTTCCCCGGGAACAACGCCACAAGCGCGCCGCCGCCGCACTGGAGTCGGTGGGTCTGGGTGCCTGGCTCAACAGTTATCCCCATGAACTTTCCGGCGGCATGAAACAGCGTGTGGGTCTGGCCCGGGCGCTGGCGACGGATCCCGGCATCATGCTGATGGACGAGGCGTTCTCGGCGCTGGATCCGCTGATCCGCACGGAAATGCAGGACGAGCTGATCGCCCTGCAGAAGAAGGATCAGCGCACGGTGGTCTTCATCTCCCATGACCTGGACGAGGCCATGCGCATCGGCGACCGCATCGCCATGATGGAGGGCGGCCGCGTGGTGCAGGTCGGAACACCCGAAGAGATCGTCTCCAATCCGGCCAACGAATACGTGAAGTCCTTCTTCTACGGCGTGGATGTCAGTCAGGTGTTTGTTGCCGGAGACATCGCCACCAACAAGCAGGTCACGGTGATTCAGCGGCCCGGTGTGGACACCAATGCCGCCCTGGCGCGGCTCCGCGAGCACGACCGCGAGTACGGCATGGTGGTGGATCGCGACGGTAAGTATCACGGCATCGTCAGCGCTTCGAGCCTCGCGAAGGCGGCCGAATCCGGCGGCGAGGACCGCTGGAAGAGCGCCTTCGAGCCGGACGCCGAGGCGGTGCCACGGGATAAACCCCTGAACGAGGTGCTGGGCATGGTCGCGGAAGCGCGCTGGCCCGTGCCGGTGGTGGATGAAGAGGGGCGCTACATCGGCTCCATCTCCAAGACCGCCCTTCTGCAGACTCTGGACAAGGCAGGTTAACCATGGCTTTTTTCCTGGATGATGTCGAAATTCCCATCGGCCGCTACGTCGAGGACGTGGTCGACTGGATTCGTAACAATCTGGAACCGGCGCTGGACGGCTTTGCCGGTGTTGTCGGTTTCTTCACCAACAACTTCGAGGATTTCCTGCTCTGGGTGCCGGCGGAGGTGTTCATCATCGCCATCGCGCTGCTGAGTTTCTGGCGTGTCGGCTGGAAGTTCGGTGTGTTCGCCGTGGTGGCGTTGCTGCTGGTGGGCGTGATGGATCTCTGGGCGCCCACCATGTCCACCCTGGCGCTGGTGCTGGCGGCGAGCGTGGTGGCGCTGATCATCGGCCTGCCCATCGGCGTGGCCATGTCGCGCAACGACGTGGTGGCGCAGGTGGTGCGACCGGTGCTGGACTTCATGCAGACGATGCCTCCCTTCGTCTATCTGATCCCGGCGGTGATCTTCTTCGGCCTGGGCAAGGTGCCTGGCACCATCGCCACGGTGGTGTTCGCCATGCCTCCGGCGGTGCGTCTGACCAACCTGGGCATTCGCCAGGTGAGCGCGGAGAACGTGGAGGCCGGTCGCGCCTTTGGCTGCACTGATCGCCAGCTCCTGTACAAGGTCCAGCTCCCCCTGGCGCTGCCGAACATCATGGCCGGCATTAACCAGACCATCATGTTGTCGCTGTCCATGGTGGTGATCGCCTCCATGATCGGTGCCGGTGGCCTGGGCAACGTGGTGCTCACGGGCATCCAGCGCCTCAACGTCGGCCTCGGCTTCGAGGGTGGCCTGGGCGTGGTAATCCTGGCGATCCTGCTGGACCGCATCACCCAGAGCTTCGCGCCCACCTATGGTTCCGGCTCCCAGCGGCGCTCACCCCTGGATTTCCTCAAGCGCTGGGCGGGCAAGCCCCAACAGGAAGCGTGAGTTGGTTATACTTTCCAAAGCCCCCCGGGCAGAACCTCCTGTCCGGGGTCCGGACACCGACTGGCGGGCTGCGGAAAGCCCTGCTTTCTGCAGCCCGTGGCGCACGGCCGGCCTTTACGGCCGGTCAGGCGGTGTGTAAAGGTTGGATAAAGGCTATCCGACATGATCGAGGGCAAACGAGGAGTACAAGCATGTTAAAAATCACGAGTCGTGCTCTGACCACCATGGTGCTCGGGGCGGCTGTCGCAGGTACCTCCGCCTCGGCTGATGAAGTCACCATCGGCTGGACCGCCTGGTCCGACGCCGAGTTCATCACCAAGCTGGCCGAGAAGGTGCTGGTCGATCACGGCGGCTACGAGGTCGAGCTGGTGCAGACGGACATCGCGCCCCAGTATTCGGGTCTCGCCAGCGGTGATATCGACGCCATGCTGATGTCCTGGCAACCCGGCACCCACGGCGACTATCTGGATGGCATCGCCGGCGACTACATCGACCTGGGCCCGCTCTATACCGGCGCCCGTCTCGGCTGGGTGGTGCCGGACTACGTCCCCGAAGATGAGCTGAGCTCCATTTCCGACCTCACCAACGACGAGGTCCGGGATCGGCTGGACGGCGAGATCACGGGTATCGACCCGGGTGCCGGCCTGTCCAACCTTTCCGAACAGGCCCTGGAGGACTATGGCCTGGACGGCTACGACATCCAGTTCTCCAGTGGTGCCGGCATGACCGCCGCGCTGGACCGCGCCATCGGCCGTGACGAGTGGATCGTGGTCACCGGCTGGAGCCCGCACTGGAAGTTCGGTGCCTACGACCTGCGCTATCTCGAGGATCCGGAAGGCAGCCTCGGCGGTGCCGAGCGCGTCCACGCACTGGCGCGGAACGGCCTGCACGAGGACCATCCGGAAGTCACCGACATCCTGGCCCGGATCTTCATCGACATCGAAGTCCTTGAGGATTACATGGCCTATGCCGAGGACAATTCCTACGATGAGGCCGTGAGCAAGTTCATCGACGAGAACGGCGCTCACGTTGACTACTGGCTGAGCGGCGAGCTCTGATAAGCTGACCGAGCGTCATGCAGAAAAGGCCCGATTCGCCCCGCGGATCGGGCCTTTTTATTTTTGTAGGGCGGACCTTCAGGTCCGCCATCAAAAGACATGCAAGCCAAGGCGGCTTATCGAACCAGGATCGGCGGACCTGAAGGTCCGCCCTACGGACGCCGGTGTCGGGATTCGGGAACCGGGTATCCCCGCAAATGGTCTGAATGCGAGACCGGCGCCGCAGTACAATGGCGATCCGACGCCGCCGTGCATCGAGCGCGGCTGAACGAATTCAGCGATGGGGGCAAGGTTGATGAGGGCAGGGATGAACATGCGGCATGTGCACTGGTTCGGAGGGCTCCTGGTGCTCCTGTTTCTGTTGGCGGGGTGCGCCACCCAGGTGGACCGCGTCGGCCCCGAGGGCACCGAGGATCTCACCGGGCGCTGGAACGAGCGCGACTCCCGGCTGGTGTCGGAGGAGATGGTGGAGGACCTGATGAAGCGCGCCTGGCTGGAGCGCCACCACGCCAGAAGCAACAGCAATCCCGCCGTCATCGTCGGCGAGATCCGCAATCTCAGCGACGAGCACATCAATACCAACACGTTCATTCGGGACATCGAACGGGAACTGATCAACTCCGGCCGTGTGACCTTCGTCGCCGACAGCGGCGAACGCCAGGCCATCCGGGGTGAGCGCGCCGACCAGGAGGAGCACGCGCGGCCCGACACCCGCAGCCCCGCAGGCCAGGAGCTCGGCGCGGACTACATGCTCACCGGCACCATCAACACCATCAAGGACGTGGAGGGTCGCACCGAAGTGGCCTATTACCAGGTGAACCTGGCGCTCACCAGCCTGGCGGACAACACCCGCGTATGGGTAGGACAGAAGGAAATCCGCAAGGTGATCCGGCGCGGGCTGTTCCGTTCCTGACGGGTGCGACCATGGTCCCGGCATCTGCTATCGGGGCCGCGGCGCGCACCCTGGTGGCACTGGCGGTGCTGGTGCTTGCCGGTTGCGCGTCCACCCAGCCCTACGACCGCATCGACGACCGCCTTCGCGCCGGGGATACCGCCGGTGCGCTGGAGGCTGCCAGTGCCCTGGACACCTCCCGGAACCAGGCGCTGTACCTGATGAATCGCGGCATGCTGCTGCGCATGGACGGGCAGCTGGAGGCCAGCGTCGAGGCCTTCGAGGAGGCCAAGGGCGTCCTCGGTGCGCTGGAGCCCGTCAGCATCAGCGAGAGCGTCGCCGAGTGGACGCTGGCCGAGACGGCCGGGGCCTACCAGGCCAGCGTGCATGAGCGGCTGCTGCTGCATGTCATGCAGATGCTCAATTTCCTGGAACTCGGCCGCACTGATGCCGCGCGGGTGGAGGCATTGCAGGTGGATCTGGGCCTGCGCCGGGTCGACCCGACCGATGGCGCAGCGCCCCACGGCGGCGATGCCTTCGCCCGCTATCTCAGCGGTATCGTGTTCGAGGCCACTGGTGATCGCAGTGATGCCCTGATTGCCTATCGCCGGGCCGCCCAGCGCTACGAGGCGTTGGGCCGGCCCGTGCCAAGGGACCTGCAGGTCAGCCTGGTCAGGATGCTGGACGCCCTGGATCTGCCGGATGAACGGGACCGCTGGGCCGAGCGCTTTGGCATGGCCTCCTGGCAGCCGCGCCCGGCGGGTAGCGGGCAGTTGCTGGTGGTGGTGCACAGCGGGCTCGGGCCGCGGTTGCGGGAGCGCACGGTGGCGACCCAGGACCCCCGTTCCGGGCAGCTCTACCGGGTTTCGCTGCCATCGGTCCAGCGGCGAGGCGACCCGCTCCGCGCCGTTTCCCTGAGTGCCGGTGAGCGACGCGTCGACGGCGAGCGGGTGGAGGCCGTGTCCGATCTCGTCGGAGACTGGCTGGATGCGCGGCTGCCGCTGTTGACCGCGCGGGCCATCAGCCGGAACGTGGCGCGCCACCAGGTGGCCGGCCAGGCTCGGGACGAGAGCCAGGCCCTGGGCGCCCTGGTAAATATCCTGGGGTTCCTGTTCGAGCAGGCGGACACCCGCTTGTGGCGAACGCTGCCTGACAGTCTCTGGCTGGTCCGGGTGGATCTGCCAGCCGGCGAGTA
>SKYZ01000167.1 GCA_007127625.1 Aquisalimonas sp.
GGCAGTGTGATCGCGGCCGTCGCCAGTGGGAGTACTACCAGCCACCTCGTCGTCATCCGGCATGTGCCTCCGCAGTGGAAGAGAATGGTTCAGCGTTACCCTACTAGGTGAGGCTAGTCCGCTTCGGGTGTTCTGGAAAGGTCGCGGGCCTCTGCCATGCTGTTAAGGCGCGTCCTGGACGCACAATGTCACCATCAAGGCTGCACGGAGTCGGCCAGGGTCAGGGCCATCGGCAGGCGGCTGTCTGCTGAGTGAACTTACGGTCAGATTTCTGTCCCGGAGCGCTGGTAGCGCCAGTGCCAGGGCTCGAAAGCGATACCGTGGTTGTTATCTTCCGGATAGGAGAGTTCAAAACAGAACGCCTCGGCATTCTCCTCCAGCCAGGCAAAAGCGGAGGTCTCCGCGAACTCCTCGCTGAAGGCGGTGGCGCCGGGCGTGTCGATGTCGACGGCATCGCCGGTATGGTGCTCGCTGTATCCTGGCGCCACGCTGGTCTTCAGAACCTCCTCCAGGAGTTCACCGTCTTCCAGGCGAGCTCTGAGAATGTCCGCCTGGCGGAACACGCTGCGAAACGTCGACAGCAGCAGGAGTTCCACGCCATCCATGCGCGCTGCCGCCTGCATCTGCAGCCACGCCTCCGCCGCATCGGGGCTCATCAGGAAGGCCCCCTGCCCCGGATCCACCGCAATGAGCTTGAGGGTTTCAGCCTCGGGCTGAAGCGTCAGGTCAAAGTCTTCAGTGTACTCCGACGGTATGCCCAGTTGCCGGTGCAGGGCGTCGACCTTGGCCACGTAGGCAGCAGATGGCTCATCCAGTGGCGGCGCACTGCAGTCGAAGTCCGCTGCCACCGGAGCAACCACTAGTAACGGCAGCACGACAGAGAGGCGGGGAAACATGATGGCGATTATTGCTCCTTACCCGAGGATGGTGAAGCCGTTCGCTACAACGAAGACACTGCGAAGCGAACTGAGTGTACTCGCCGGCAAACGATGCAGCGACCTGCCCAGGAGAGGCGCCGAGGCGGCGTATCACAGGTCCCGCGCTGCAAGGTCATGCGGTTGACGAGGTCCGCGAGCGGATCAGCCAGCGCGGCACCCAGTGCAGGTACGCCACCATGCCGAAGAGCTCCACCAGGGACTGGAACACGATCACCACCACCGCCGCCTGCAGGGAATCCCCCAGGGTCAGGGCCAGCGGCAGGACCACGAAGGAATTCCGGGTGCCCAGACTGAATACCAGCGTCCGCGCCGAGGCGACCGGCAGCCGGAATACGCGACCCAGCCCCTTGCCCACCAGTGCAGCCCCCAGAAGGAACAGGAGGAACACCAGCAGCACCGGGGCGAGCACTCCCAGCGTATCCACCACCAGATGCACCTGCGAGGCGGCAATGAGGAACACCACCACCGCGAGCAGGGGCGCCGGCAGCGATCCCAGCAGACGCACGGCGCGATCCACGCTGCTACTGCGTTCGGCGAGATGCCCGGTGATCCAGGCCAGCATGAGCGGCAGCAGGATCAGCCCCGCGAACGCCCCGAGCAGGTGGCTGCCCACCGCCAGTTCCAGCACCGCTTCGCCCAGAAACAGCCACAGGTACACCGGCAGCAGGATCAACTGCCCCAGCAGCAGCACCGGTGTTGCGGCAATGGCCCGGCCGGTGTCGCCGCGGCCCAGGTGGGTGAAACTGATGAACCAGTCGGTGCACGGCACCAGCAGGACCAGCATCACCCCCAACCGGATCGCCGGGTCGTCGGGCAGCAAGGACAGCAGCCCCCACACCAGCACTGGCAGGGCAAGGAAGTTGCCGACGCACAGGGCACCCAGGAACCGCCAGTCCCGGAGCGCCGACGGAAGCTGAACCAGGGGCACCTGGGTGAAGGTGGCGTAGAGCAGCGTACCCAGTACCGGCCATACCAGGATCTGCAACGCTTTCCCGGCAGCGGGAAGGCCCGAGCCCAGGGCGAGGCCCGCGCCAATGGCCAGCACATAGACCCACACCTGATGGCGTTCCAGCTGCTCCCGCACGTGCGCGGCCCCCCTCCCCGTGAGCCGGAGATACTGGGCAAAGCCCGGTACAGGATCAACCTGCCCCACGGAAACGGCCATTGCTCAAACAATGTATGTTCTATACATTTTAAAACCGTGATCCAGGATACGACTGCCACAACAGGCACCCGACGCCGCCGAACCCCGCAGCACGCCGCCGAAAAGGTCTTCTTTCCGGCGGCGGCTGTTTATGGGGGCGTCGCGGTACCCCTCAGCGTCCACGGCATGCTCTCCGGGAGCCCCCTGGCCCCCGGCTTCGCCACCGTGGCCGGCCATGCCCACGAACTGCTGTTCGGCTTCGCACTGGCCGTGGCCGCCGGCTTCCTGATCAACCGCACGTCCACGGCGCGGCTCACCGGGCTGTTCACTCTATGGCTGCTGGCCCGTGCTCTTCACCTGACGCTGCCCGGCAGCACGCTCGCCTTCGCGGCCAATGCCGGTTTCGCCGTCATGCTCGCCTGGCTGACGGTGCCGCAGTTCCTGCGCGGCGCCAAGAAGTGGCGCAACAAGGCCATCGCACCGATTCTCCTCGGCCTCTGCGTAATGGCGGCGCTGTTCCACGCCGCCGGCCTCAGCACCCTGACATGGCTGCCGTTTCTCGCCCTGCAGCAAGCAGTGCTCCTGCTGACCCTGCTGATGCTGTTCATGGGCGGGCGTATTATCGCGCCGGCGGCGGCCGGGGCCGTCGAGCGTGCCGGCGGCCAGCTGGAGGCGCGGGTGCAGCCCCGCATGGAAGGCGCGTTACTGCTGCTCATGGCCGGCGTCATCGCCACGGTGGCCATCCCGGGCGGCGAACCGGTTGCCGGTGTTCTGGCCCTGAGCACAGCCCTGGTGGCGACGGTGCGTATGCTGCGCTGGCGCCTCTGGGCGGCCGCCGGCCGGCCGGATCTATGGTGTCTCGGCATGGGTTACGGCTGGCTGATCACCGGTCTTGGGCTGCTGGCCCTCTCCTGGCTCACACCCCTGCTGCCCCAGGGGACCGCCACCCACGCCATCACCGTGGGCGCCCTGGGGACGCTCACCACCGGCGTGATGGCACGCGTACGCCTCAACCGCGCCAGGAAGAACCCGGCGGCATCCAGGATCATCCCGCTCATGGCGCTGCTGATGGGATCCGCTGCACTGGTGCGGCTACTCGTTCCCGCGGACGTCCCCCGGCTGGCTCTGGCCAGCAGCCTTTGGAGCCTGGCCATGGCCGCACTGGTCGTCCTGTTCCTGCGTGTCCCAGCACGGTGAAGGACCTGCGGGGAAAGGCTTCTTGAGGTGTATCAAGTCCCGCGGCAACCGGCGCGGCTACGATCGGTATCCACCGACGGTGGGCCAGACACCAGGAGGAGCCATGCCAAGCAGCCCTGTCTCAGACCACTGGGACCCGCACTCCGAGGCGGTGCAACGGGACCAGCGCCACGCCTACGACCGCATGCGCGAGCAATGCCCGGTGGCGCACAGTGCCGCCCAGGGATGGACCGTATTCCGTCACACCGACATCCAGCACATCCTTCATGCGCCGGAGACCTTCAGCAATGTGGTCTCGCGCCACCTGTCGGTGCCCAATGGCATGGATCCGCCGCAGCACGCGGCGTTCCGCCAACTGATCGAACCGTACTTCGGCATGGCTCGGGTTCGCGCTTTCGAGCCCGAGTGCCGGCGCATTGCCCGGCAACTCCTGGCGCCCATCGCGGAATCCGACACGGTGGAGATCATGGACGCCTTCGCACGCCCCTTTGCCGCCCGGGTGCAATGCGCCTTCCTGGGCTGGCCCGAGGAGACCGCGCCTGCCCTGGCGACATGGACGCTGGCCAACCAGGCCGCCACCCTGCAACAGGATCGCGAGGTGCTGAGCCAACTCGCCGCCGAGTTCGAGGGCCTGGTGCAGGACGCCCTGGAGAGGCGCCGGAGGCAGGACCTCAGTGGCCAGGACACCACCAGCGAGCTCATGCGCGAGACGGTGGAGGGTCGACCACTGGATGACGCCGAGATCGCCTCCATCCTGCGCAACTGGACCGTGGGCGAGATCGGCACCATTTCCACCTCGGTGGGAATCCTCCTCCACGCCCTGAGCGAGCATGGCCATCTACAGGAGCAGCTGCGCAACCAGCCGGATCGCATCGCCGACGCCATCGAGGAGGTACTGCGGTGGCACGGACCCCTGGTGGACAACCGGCGTATTTCACTGAAGCCGGTGACCCTGGACGAGCAGCAGCTGGACGCGGGCGAACGCATCACCATCAACTGGGTGGCAGCCAACCGCGATCCCGAGGTATTCACTGCGCCGGAGACCCTGGATATCGATCGCGACCAGTCGGCCAACCTGCTCTGGGGCGCGGGCATCCACGTGTGTCCGGGGGCACCCCTGGCGCAGATGGAGTTGCGGGTTGTGCTGGAGGAGTTCCTGCATCATACGAGCAACATCGCCCTGGAGCCGGGGGAAGCCCCCGAGATGGCACACTACCCGGCCAGCGGTTTCAGTCGTCTCCCGGTCCGGCTCGGACGGCAGTGATCCAGCACCGGGCCTGAGACCGGGACACCCCTCCACACGGGCACGACCGCCGGGTACGGCTTGCGCATGAAACTGTATATTTATACAGTTTTCGCATGTCCTATGCGGAACTCCACTGCCTCACCAACTTCACTTTCCTGCGCGGCGCCTCACACCCCGAGGAGCTGGTGGAGCGTGCCGCCGCGCTCGGCTACCGGGCGCTTGCGGTCACCGACGAGTGCTCCGTGGCCGGCGCCGTGCGGGCACACCAGGCCGCCCGGGCGCACGAGCTGCATCTGCTGGTGGGCACGGAGGTCCGCCTGGCCGATGGCCCGGCCCTGGTCCTCCTGGCCCCCTGCCGTCGCGCCTACGGGCAAATGGCCGCGCTCATCAGTCTGGGACGGCAGAACGCCGCCAAGGGCAGCTACCGGCTGCACCGGAAGGACGTGGCGGGAGCCGTTCCGGACTGCCTCGCCCTGCTGCTCCCGGACACCCCCGCCGATCCGGAGCATACCGCCTGGTTCGGGGCTCATTTCCGCGGCCGCGGCTGGATTGCCGTGGAGCTGCTGTGCGGCCCGGACGATGCCACCCGGCTCGCGGAGTTGGAGACACTGGGCGCCATGAACGGGCTGCCGCTGGTGGCCGCCGGCGATGTGCACATGCACCGGCGCGGCCGGCGGGCACTGCAGGACACCCTCACCGCCATCCGCCACAACCGGCCCGTGCACGAACTTGGCTACACCCTGCTTGCCAATGGCGAACGCCACCTGCGGCCGGTACCGCGGCTGCGGCAGCTCTATGCGCAGACGTTGCTGGACGAGACCCTGGCCATCGCCGCCCGCTGTCGCTTCTCCCTGAGCGAGCTACGCTACGAATACCCGGAGGAGCTGGTCCCGGACGGCACCACTCCAGCGGAACGCCTGCGGCTGCTAGTCCATGAGGGGGCCGCCCGGCGCTGGCCGGCGGGCACGCCCGAAGCGGTGCGGCGGCAGCTGGACCGGGAGCTCGCGCTGATCCACGAGCTCAACTACGAAGCCTACTTCCTCACGGTGCACGACATCGTCGCTTTCGCCCGCCGCCGAGGCATTCTCTGCCAGGGCCGGGGCTCGGCGGCAAACTCCGCGGTGTGCTATGCCCTGGGCATTACCGAGGTGGACCCGGGCACTTCACAACTGCTGTTCGAGCGCTTCATCTCCCGGGACCGTGGCGAGCCGCCGGACATCGACGTGGACTTCGAGCACGAACGCCGCGAGGAGGTGATCCAGTACATCTATGCCCGTTACGGCCGCCACCGCGCCGCCCTGGCCGCCACGGTGATCAGCTACCGCCCCCGCAGTGCACTGCGCGACGTGGGCCGGGCCCTGGGCCTGGAGACCCACCAGACCGATCAGCTCGCCGGCGCCATGCAATGGTGGGACGGCAGCCACATGGCACCGGAACGGGTGCGCGAGGCGGGGTTCGACCCTGACAACCCGGTGATCCATCGGGTGCTCACCCTGGCCCGGGAACTGCTCGGCTTCCCCCGGCATCTGTCCCAGCATGTGGGCGGGTTCGTGATCTCCCAGGGGCCGCTGGCGGAACTGGTGCCCACGGAAAACGCCGCCATGGAGGGGCGCACGGTGATCCAGTGGGACAAGGACGATCTGGAATCCCTGGGGCTGCTCAAGGTGGACGTGCTCTCCTTGGGCATGCTCTCCGCGATCCGCCGCGCCCTGGATCTGCTGCGCACGCACCATGGTCGGGATCTCGCCATGGCGGACATCCCCCGGGACGATCCGGCCGTGTACGCCATGCTCCAGCGGGGTGACTCCATGGGCGTGTTCCAGGTGGAATCACGGGCGCAGATGGCGATGCTGCCGCGCATGCAACCCGCCTGCTACTACGACCTGGTGATCGAGGTGGCCATTGTGCGTCCGGGCCCCATCCAGGGGGACATGGTGCATCCCTACCTGCGCCGCCGTGCCGGACAGGAGGCGGTGGACTACCCCAGCGCCGCCGTCCGGGAGGTGCTGGAGCGCACTCTCGGCGTGCCCATCTTCCAGGAGCAGGTGATGAAGCTCGCCGAGGTGGCCGCCGGCTTCAGCCCGGACGAGGCGGACCAGCTGCGCCGCTCCATGGCGGCCTGGCGCCGCAAGGGCGGCCTTGCCCATTTCGAGCAGCGCCTGCACGAGGGCATGCGCGCCAACGGCTACAGCGACGAGTTCGCCACCCGCATCTTCCGCCAGATCCAGGGCTTCGGCGAATACGGCTTCCCGGAATCCCACGCCGCCAGTTTCGCGCTGCTGGTGTGCGTCTCCGCCTGGCTCAAGTGCCACTACCCGGCGGCATTCACCTGCGCCCTGCTGAACAGCCAGCCCATGGGCTTCTACGCCCCGGCGCAGCTGGTGCGCGACGCCCGGGAGCACGGCGTGGCGGTGTGCCCGGTGGATGTCACCATCAGCGAGTGGGACTGCACGCTGGAGGTGACCGGGGAGCAGCCCCCCGCGCTGCGGCTGGGGCTGCGCATGGTCAAGGGGCTCTCCCGGGAGGGCGCGGAGCGGATCGAGGCGGTGCGGCAACAGGCGCCGACGGAGAGCGTGGATGAGCTGGCCCACCGCGCCCGCCTCGGCCGCACCGACCTGGACGCCCTGGCCCACGCCGGGGCCCTGGAATCCCTGGCCGGCCATCGGCGACGCGCCTGGTGGCAAGTGCTCGGGGTGGATACCAAGCGCCCGCTGCTGGCCGCCGCGGGTCACGGGCAGGATACCCCCGAACTGGAGCAGCCCTCGGTCGGCGAAAACCTGGTGGCCGACTACGCCAGCCTGGGCCTGAGCCTGGGCCCCCACCCCATGGCCCTGCTGCGGGAGCAGCTCCGCCGCCGGCGCTTTCGCAGCGCCGCCGAACTCCAGGCGCTGGATGACACGCCCGTCGCCCGCGCCGCGGGCCTCGTCATCAACCGCCAGCGCCCCGGCTCCGCCGCCGGGGTCACGTTCCTGACCCTGGAGGACGAGACCGGCGTGATCAACGTGGTGGTCTGGCGCGCTCTGGCAGAGCGGCAGCGCAGCACGCTACTGCGCGCGCGCCTGCTGGGCGTGATCGGGCAGTGGGAGCGCCGGGAGGGGGTGTGTCACCTCATCGCCGGGCGGCTGGAGGATCACACGGCGCTCCTGGGGCGGCTGCCGACGAAGTCGCGGGATTTTCATTAGTGCCGCTGGAGCAACCCGGCCCGGGTGTGGTTCACTGCACGGCAAATGTTCTATCTCTACCACCACCACGACCCGGCGCGCCTGGCGGAGCTGCTGGCCGCACTGCGCCAGCGCCAGGCTTCCTCGCCGCTGCAGCCGGATACCGTGCTGGTGCCCAACCGCAGCGTGGGCCGGTGGCTGCAGATGCAGCTCGCCGAGAGCGAGGGTGTGGCGGCGAACCTGGAGCTGCCGCTGCCGGCAAAGTTCGTCTGGCAGGTGCTCAGCACCAGCCTGCCGGAATCCCCGGACAGCTCGGCCTACGAGCGCGGTAACCTGCGCTGGCACCTCTACGCGCTCCTGCCGGCCATCGCC
>SKYZ01000453.1 GCA_007127625.1 Aquisalimonas sp.
AGGCCCAGCCACCCGAGCTGATACCAGGGGCCGGGCAACAGCACCGCGAGGCCGCCCAGCGCACCCAGGGCGATCCCGGCACCGGCGGGATAGCGCATCCAGGAACCGGAACCCCTACCTTCCTTCGCCGTTGTCATGTTCGCTCCATCCGGGCCTTTACCGGCCAGTCACTTCAGTATCCACGTCTGCGCGTCGCCGGGCCAAGCCCCTGTGACGCCATCGCTGGAAATCCGGCACCATCTCAGGTATCACCGGGACCATGAACGCAATGCTTCGTCGCTCTGCCGCGCGCCTGCTGATCCCGCTGCTCCTGCTGGCGCTGTCGGCCTGTGGGCCCCACAAGCAGGAAAGCAACCCGCCAGGCCAGCCGCCGCAGCTCGATCCCGGCGTGGCCACCATGCCCGACGGCGCGCGGCTGCCGGTAAGCCGCTGGCGAGCACACACCGACGAGCCGGAGGCCATCATTCTGGGCGTCCACGGCTTCAATGACTACCGGCGCGGCTGGGCGGTGCTGGGCGAGGACCTCCGCGAGCGCGGCATCTCCGTGTACGCTTATGACCAGCGCGGCTTCGGCGCCACCGAACAACGCGGCATCTGGGCGGGTACGGGGGCGCTGACCTCGGATCTCGCCATCATGGCCAATCTGCTGCGGGCGGAATATCCCGACACGCCCCTGTACCTGGCCGGGGAAAGCATGGGCGGCGCCGTCACCCTGGTCACCCAGGCGCGACACCCGGAACTGCCCGTGGAAGGCACTATCCTGCTGGCGCCGGCAGTATGGAGCCGCGGCCACATGCCATGGTATCAGCGCGCCGGCTTGTGGCTGGCCGCACGCGTGGCGCCGGACCGCAAGCTCACCGGCAGCGGCCTGGAAATCCGCCCTTCGGACAACCGCGACATGCTCCGGGCCCTGGGCCGCGACCCCCTGATCCAGCGGGGCGCGAGGGCCGATGCCCTGGAAGGCCTGGCCAATCTCATGGACAACGCCCAGACCGCCATCCCGCAACACCGGGGGCGCACGCTGATCCTCTACGGCGAAAAGGACCAGATCATCCCCCGTCGCCCGACCTGCAACATGTTCCAGCGTCTGCCGAACCCCGAGCAGTGGCGTGCGGTGCTCTACGCGGAGGGGTATCACATGCTCACGCGGGACCTGCAGGGCGACGTGGTCCGACGCGATATCGGTGACTGGGCACTGAACCCCAGCGGGGAACTCTCATCGGGCGAGGAGACGGACCTGGACGGTCGGCTGGGCCGGTTCTGCGGCCGCAGTGCCTGAGTGACAGGCTGGACAGGGCACTAACGCAGCGGAGCCACCTCACCGGTGGTCAGCCAGCGCAGATAGTCACCGACGATGGTGGCGTGATCGAAGGCGAGCGCGCCGGGGTTGCGGGGATCCACGATCTCGATGGCCGCGGCGTCGTCCGCGGCCACCGGTTCGCCGCCGGCATCGGCCACGTACACGCAACTCACCGTATGGCCCCGCGGGTCGCGCGCCGGGTCGGAGTAGACCCCCAGCAGGCAGACCAGTGTCGCTTGCAGACCCGTTTCCTCATTCGCTTCCCTCAGCGCCGCATGCTCCACCCGTTCGCCGCGATCGACGAAGCCGCCGGGAAGCGCCAGGCCATGGGGCGGATTGCGACGGTGAATCAGCACCAGCCGGTACGGGTCACCGTCCAGGCGGATGAGGCAGTCAACGGTCAGCAGCGGGGTCTCCGGCGCGGGCATGGCAGGTCTCGGGTTACGCCGACACACGCCGGCGAAAGGCGTCCAGGTCGCGGTCATTGCGCATCAGATGCTGGTCCAGGGCAGCGGTGGTCGCGTCTCCGCATCCAGCCCCAGCAGGTCGCGCACCGCTTCGGAGTTCTCCGCCGCACACACTGCCGCCGCCTGCTGGCGCGCCTGCGCCGTGTCCGTGGCCTGCACCACCCGCGCCAGCGTGGGGATGAGCCGCGGCGCCATGGAAAAGCGGCGGTAACCGAGCCCCAGCAGTAGCGGCAGCACGCCGGGGAGCTGCTGGAGCAAACCGCAGAGCTGCACCGCCTGCTGATCCGGACCGGCGAGATCGGCGATGGTCCGCAGAAAACGGAGCAACGGTGGTGAATAGGGATCCAGATACCCGGCGACCTCGGGGATGTCCCGATCGGCGCCGAACAGGCACTGCATCAGGTCATTGCAGCCGATGGACACCAGCTCCGCCCGCCGGCGCCACTCCGGCATGGCCAGCGCCGCCGCCGGCGTTTCCGCCATGATGCCCACGGGCACCGACGCGGGCAACCAGGCCGAGAGCTGATGATGCCAGTGGCGGAATTCTTCGGGGCTGGCGACATAGGGGATGAGAACACGGATATCGTGATCCCGCGCCAGCTCGGCAATGGCCGTGGCCTGGGCCCGGACGACACTGCGCACCGGCTCCACTCCGAAAAGCCGCGATCCCTGCATGCCCAGCAGCCCTGCCATGCCGGCCATTTCGCCAAGCCAGGGCGGCCGCTTGTCCACCGAAATGTCCAGCAGGCGCAGGGTCACGGGCAGCGGCGCGGCGGCCCGGCAGATGGCACCGATACTGTCGATGTAGAAGGCGGAATCGGGCTGATGCCCGTGGGGTGGTGTCAGGTACTCGGTGCGGACCATGCCCACCCCGGCGGCGCCCACATCCAGCGCCTCCCGGGCCCCCTGCTCTCCGGTGATACTCGCGCGCAGTTCCACGGCGTCGCCATCGCTGGTCAGCACCGGCTCGCCAGGGCGCAGGCCCAGGACGCCACCGTCCTCACGGGCCCGCGCGCCGTTCGCCGGCTCGATCCGGCCGTCGCCGCCATCGAGGCGCAGCCGGTCGCCGGTCCGCAGTTCCTCCGCCTGGCGGCGGCCGATGATCACCGTGGGTACGCCCAGCCCCTGGAGCTGGCTCATGGGATGCGACAGTGGCGCGCCGCCGACGACGAGCAGCCCCGCCGGCCGACCCTCCAGGCGCTCCACGTCGGCATAGTCGATCAGCAACAACTCCCCGGCGCCGGCACGGTGGAACTCCTTGCTGAGTTCGCCCTCGGCGACTCCCGGGACGAACGGCATGGCTTGAATGGTCATGAACGATCCTTGGTCCGGGTCTTCGCAAGGCGGCGGCATCCGGATCCATCGGCGGCCCCCACAACGGCGGCTTCGTGTATCGGCCGCTCTTATTCTAGGGTGGCGGCACGGTTAGCGTCATGCTGCGGCGCCGTGTAGTCCAGTTCCGGTGACAGCCGGCGCAGCGCAGTCGGGGGGTCGACGAGGAAGCGCTCGCCCAGGACAACGACACCCAGGGGGTCACCGGCATCGATGCGCAGGTGCAGCCGCCCCGGTACATGCACGAACCGCCGCAGGGCCTCGACGCTGGAATCCAGCTGCGGGTCACCCCACTCGGCCGCTGCCCAGTCCAGTTCACCCAGCAGATTGCCGGCCAGGGTCCGGCCGGTCATGCCGCGCTCCCGGGCCAGTTGCTGCAGAACGCTGGTAAACAGACCGCGATCCTGCCACTCACCTTCCAGGCCGACCAGTTCCAGCCCCGACGCCGGCCCGTCGTAGGGATGATCCAGCATGCCCATGGGCTGCAGGTAGAACCGCCCCTGCAGACTGATGCGATCCCCGGAATGCAACTCCACGGTAAACTCGTCGATCCACAGCGCCTGGCTGTCCTGGTCGAAGCGCATCTCCAGGGTGATGTCCCCGACCACGGGCCCGTTGAGGCCGGCCTCCAGCACATCCAGCGTCCGCGGCCAGCCGCCGCGTACCCAGTAGACATCGTGGAACTGCACCCGCAGGTGCTCCGGCAACGGGGTGCCTCTGCTGTACTCCCGCACACTCACCCGGCGCACCCGGGCATCCGGGAACAAGCCCTCACCCACGATGAGCAGATCGTGGATGGCAGCGGTGCGCTCCAGCGGGTTCACGGTCACGGCGCGATAACGGGCATTCACCTGTGCCGGCAGATCGGCCAGTCGGGCATTCACCGCGTCAGCAACCCGGTACTCCAGGTACCGCTGCCCGCCGAACAGCGCTGCTCCCGCCAGCACGCCGAGAGTCACCACCACCAGCATGGCGCGGATGGCCTGCCGCATCAGGCCCCCAGCAACCAGGCCAGCAACTGCAGCAGGACCAGCGCGTAGATCCCGGCGAGGATGTCATCCACCATGATGCCCAGGCCACCGCCCACGCGTCGGTCCAGCCAGCCGATGGGCCACGGCTTGAGCACGTCGAACACCCGGAACAGCACGAATCCCAGTACCACCCACAACACCCCCACAGGTGCAGCGACCATGGTCACCAGGAAGCCTGCCACCTCGTCCCAGACAATGGCCGGATGATCGTGCACACCGAAATCCCGCGCTGCACGGTCACAGATCCAGATGCCCGCAATGATGGCCACCAGGGTGCCCAGCAGGTAGCCCCACGGGGGCAGCGGCAGCAGCAGGAGGTAGACGGCGATGCCGGCCAGGGTGCCCACGGTCCCCGGCGCCTTCGGCGCCAGGCCGGTGCCAAACCCCAGCGCCAGAAAGTGCACCGGATTGGTCAGGCGGGCACGACCGGCCAGGCTGGGGACGTGCTCGGACTTGGCCATGGCTTACTCCGGAAAGTGCCGGTAACCGGTGGATTCCAGCGACACGGGAGAGTTGTCCGACCGTACGAGGCGCAGACCGGGTTCCTGCTGCACGGTGCCAACCCGGGTCAGGGCGACACCCAGGCGACTCGCCAGGGCGTCCAGCTGGTGCAGCCGTGAACGCGGCAGGGTGAAACAGAGCTCGTAGTCGTCGCCGCCGTTGAGGGCGTTGAGCCACTGGCGCTGTCGGCCGCCGAAACGTATGCCCGGCTCGGACAGGGGCAGCCGGTCCACGTCCAGGGTGGCTCCGACCCCGCTGGCCTCCAGCAAATGGCTCAGATCCGCGGCCAGACCATCGGAGACGTCGATGGCGGCGGTGGCGAGACCGCGCAGGGAACGCCCCAGGCTCACCCGCGGGGTCGGCCGATGCAGACGGTTGACCAGGTAGGCGACATCGTCGTCTTCGCGATCGGCCCGACCGCGCCAGAGTTTGAGGCCAAGGGCGGCATCACCCAGGGTCCCGCTGACCACCACGGCGTCCCCGGGCCGCGCCCCCCGGCGCCGCAGGGCCGCACCCTGGGGCAGGAATCCGGCCACCTGGATGGTGATGGTCAACGGACCGCGGGCCACGTCACCACCCACCAGGCGCATCTGGTGGTAGCGGGCGAGACCACCCAGGCCGTGGCTGAATCCCTGGAGCCAGGCACGGTCGACGTCGGGCATCACCAGCGCCAGCTGCAGCCAGGCGGGCTCGGCGCCCATGGCGGCCAGATCACTGAGATTGACCGCCAGGGCCTTGTCGCCGACCGCGTCGGCCGGCGCATTCTCGGGAAAGTGGACACCGGCCACCTGCGTGTCAGTGGCCATCACCAGCGCCTGGCCCTGGGCGGGCTGGACGATGGCGCCATCATCACCGACGCCGAGCAACACATCGTTACGGCGGCTGCCGAGATCGCCGAAGTAGGTCCGGATCAACTCGAATTCCGTCATGCGGGATGCCCCCGGTAACTGGTGGTGCCGACACTCAGCGTCGCTGGCGACCGACCTCCGCCATGCGCATGCCGTGGCTGCGGGCCACTTTGTCCAGCACGCCGTTGATGTACTTGTGGCTCGCCTCGGCGCCGAACGCCTTGGCCAGTTCCACCGCTTCAGTGATGACCACGCGGTAGGGGATGTCCAGGCGCTCGTTGAGCTCGTAAGTGCCCATGCGCAGCACCAGCCGCTCCACCGGGTCGAGGCTCGCCATGGCGCGGTCCAGGTGCGGGTTGATCTGTGCGTCCCACTCCTCCATGCGATCCAGCACCCCGTGGAGCAACTCGCGGAACAGGACCAGGTCCGTATCGGCCATGTCCAGCGCTTCTTCCATTTCGCGGTCCGGCTCCACCGCCGGCGGGGCACTGTCCCGGCCCGAGGCCTCGGCCTCATCGTCAGGAAGAAACTGGCCCTCGATGTCCCGTGCGCTCTGTCCGGTGAGCTGCCACTGGTAGAGCGCCTGCAGGGCGCGCTGGCGCGCCGCCCGCCTCTGGCGGTTGTGATCGTGTCTGTGACCGCGTCGCGCCATGGATCAGCCGTCGATCCCGTCGATCCGGCGCAGCAGGCTCACCATTTCCATGGCCGACATGGCGGCCTCGGCGCCCTTGTTACCGGCCTTGGTGCCGGCTCGCTCGATGGCCTGTTCGATGGAATCGACGGTGAGCACGCCGAAGGCGACGGGCAGGTCGCGCTGCATGGCCACCTGGCCCAGGCCCTTGCTGCACTCGCCGGCAACGTAGTCGAAATGGGGTGTGCCACCGCGGATCACGGCACCCAGGGCGATCACCGCGTCAAACCTGCCGGTGGCGGCGACACGGTCGGTCACCAGCGGCAGCTCCCAGGCACCCGGCGCCCGCACCACGGTGATCTGCTCCTCGCCGACACCGTGCCGCCGCAGGGTGTCGCGCGCGCCTTCCAGCAGGCTTTCCACCACGAATGCGTTGAACCGCCCCACCACCAGCGCGTAGCGCCCGTCGACGGAGGTGAAGTCACCCTCGATCGTTGTCATGTCAGTCATCCCGCTTGTCACTGCCGGCTTACGCCGGATCCACGTATTCAACCACTTCCATGCCGAAACCGGACAGCGCGTGCATGCGCTTGGGCGCACTCAGCACTCGCATGCGGCGCACGCCGAGATCGGTGAGGATCTGGGCGCCCTTGCCGTAGGTGCGCAGGTCACCGCTGGCCTGGGCACCGTGTTCATCGTCACTGCGATCCGCCTGTCGATGGTACTCGTGCATGCGCTTGAGGATGGCGGAGTCGTCCTCGCCACCGCGGAGCACCACGATGACGCCCTCACCGGCCTCGGCCACCTGACGGAGCGCAGCTCGCAGTGGCCAGCCGCACAGCGGCCCGGTGCTTGCGAACACGTCCGACAGGGTGTTCTGCAGGTGCACCCGGACCAGCGTGGGGTTGTCCGGCTCCGGCCGGCCGCGCACCAGGGCAAAATGCAGCGCATCGTCGACATTGTCCTGGTAGGCATACAGGTGGAACGGCCCGTACTCGGTGGGCAGCTCACAGTCCGCCACCCGCTCCACGGTACGTTCGTTACGCACCCGATAGGCGATGAGGTCGGCCACGGTGCCGATCTTGAGATTGTGCGCCCGGGCGAAGGCGACCAGATCGTCCCGTCGCGCCATGGTGCCATCCTCGTTGAGGATCTCCACGATCACCGACGACGGCTCGAAACCGGCCATGCGCGCAAGATCACAGCCGGCCTCGGTGTGCCCGGCGCGGGTGAGCACACCACCGGGCTGGGCCATGAGCGGAAAGATATGCCCGGGCTGGGTGATGTCCTCGGGCTTCGCCTGCGGCGCGACAGCGGCCTGCACGGTGCGGGCACGGTCCGCTGCCGAAATGCCGGTGGTCACGCCGGTGCTGGCCTCGATGGAGACGGTGAAATTGGTGCTCTGGGCCTCATCGGTGCCGCCCACCATCAGCGGCAGGCGCAGCTGCTCGCAGCGTTCCCGGGTGAGGGTCATGCAGATCAGCCCGCGACCATAGCGGGCCATGAAGTTGATGTCGTCCGGGCGCACCATACTTGAGGCCATGACCAGGTCGCCCTCGTTCTCGCGGTCCTCGTCATCCATGATCACCACCATGCGCCCCTGGCGCAGGTCCTCGATGATCTCCTGGGTGCTGTTCATGGCCATGGCTGAAATCCTGTCGCTGGGCACCGGCGACGCCGGCGGGGCTCGGTCAGTCGGCACGGAAGCCGTTACGGGCGAGAAACTCGCGGGTGATGCCACCCGCTCCGGGCGTAGCCGCCTCGTCACCGAGCATGAGGCGCTCCAGATAACGGGCAATGACGTCGACTTCCAGGTTCACCGACTGGCCGGGACGATACCCGCCGAAGCGCGTAACGTCCATGGTGTGCGGGACAATATTGACGTCGAAACAGGCGCCGTCCACGCCGTTCACGGTCAGGCTGACACCGTCGATGCAGATGGA
>SKYZ01000189.1 GCA_007127625.1 Aquisalimonas sp.
AAGTGAATGCCCGACGCTTCCCCGACAAGACGGCTATCGCGTTCTACGGCGGCGAGCTGAGCTTCGGCCGCCTCAAGCACGAGGCCGACGCCGTGGCGAACTGGCTGCGTCACCACTGCGGGGTCAGCAAGGGTGACCGTGTCATCCTGTACATGCAGAACAGCCCGCAGTACATCATTGGCTACTACGGCATTCTCACCGCCGGCGCCGTGGTGGTACCCGCCAACCCGATGAACCTCGCCGACGAGCTGCGCCACTACAACAAAGACAGTGGGGCCAGGGTGATCCTCTGCGGCCAGGAGCTCTACCGCTACGTCGAACCGCTACTGGGCGACGGCAGCCTTGATCACGCAGCGGTGGCCGCCTACGGGAGTTACGTCACCGGGGACATCGGAGTGTCGCTGCCGGACGTGGTCCGGCTGCCGGAAGAATCACCGGGCAGTCCGTCCGCGGTGACCTGGTCAGAGGCACTCCGAGCAGGCGAAAACCTGGCCCTTGACCCGGTCCGTGTCGGTCCGGAGGACATGGCGGTCATCCCGTACACATCGGGCAGCACCGGCCGCCCCAAGGGCTGCGTGCACACCCACCGTTCAGTCATGGCCACGGCCCAGGGGGGCATCCTCTGGAACCCGATGCAGGTCAACCACGTCAACCTGGCGACGCTGCCCTTTTTCCATGTCACGGGCATGCAGAGCTCCCTGAACGGCCCCCTGTACGCCGGCGCCACCACGGTGGTGATGACGCGGTGGGACCGCGCCACCGCCGTGGAGCTCATCCAGCACTACCGGGTGACCCACTGGCGCAACATCACCACCATGGCGGTGGACTTTCTCAACAACCCGGACCTGGACAAGTACGACATCTCCAGCCTGCAGGCGGTTGGTGGTGGCGGTGCAGCGATGCCCGAGGCTGTGGCGGCAAAGCTCACCGACCTCACCGGGCTGTCGTACATCGAGGGTTACGGCATGTCCGAGACCATTGCCCAGACGCACGTCAATCCGCCGCAACAGCCCAAACGCCAGTGCCTGGGCATTCCCGTATTCGACGTGGACAGCCGCGTGATCGACCCGGACACCCTGGCGGAGAAGGACGTGGGCGAGGTGGGCGAGATCGTCATGCACGGGCCGCAGATCATGCGCGAGTACTGGAGCAACCCGGAGGCGACCGCCGAGACCTTCATCGAGATCGACGGCAAACGCTTTCTGCGCAGTGGCGATCTGGGCTACTACGACGAGGACGGCTACTTCTTCATGGTCGACCGCCTCAAGCGCATGATCAATGCGTCCGGCTTCAAGGTATGGCCGTCCGAGGTGGAATCCATGCTCTACGGACACCCGGCGATCCAGGAGGTCTGTGTCATCGCGACACCGGACCCCAAGCGCGGGGAAACCGTGAAGGCCGTGGTGGTCCTGCACCCGGACGCGCAGGAGCAGACCAGCGAACAGACCATTATCGAATGGGCGCGGGAACACATGGCCGCCTACAAGGTGCCGCGCTACGTTGAATTCACGGACCGGCTGCCCCGGTCCGGTACAGGCAAGCTCCTGTGGCGTGAGCTACAGGAGGCCGAGCGCAACCAGGCTGGTTGACGCCCGGCAACGAACAGTGCCCGGAAGGCCCTGTGAGAAATCGCATCCGCGAGCGGATGTACCTGGCAATTGAAATGCGACACCCTTGTGGAGGAGATCGCTGATGAGCAAAAAGACCAACCTGTTCAATGCCGCGGCCGCGACAGCGGCCGGTTTCGCCCTGGCCCTGGGCTCCGGTGTCGCGGCTGCCGACTCCGAACTGCCCGGCACCATCATCTGGTCCGCCTACCCCACCGGCAGCAGCGGCTACAGCCAGGCCGTGGGTATCGGCCAGGTCCTGCAGGACAAGCACGGTACCAACCTGCGGGTCATTCCCGGCCGTAACGACGTCTCCCGCCTGGAGCCGCTGCGTCGCGGCCGCGCCGACTTCTCGGCCGGCGGCACCGAGTCCGTCTCGGCCCAGGATGCCCAGTTCCAGTTCGGTGAGCGTCACTGGGGACCGCAGCCCATCCGTAGTGCCATGTGGGCCGTTGCGGATTCCTGCTCCTTTACCATCGCAGCGGCGGCGGACGCGGACATCGAAACCGCTGAGGATCTGGAAGGAAAGCGCGTCATCTATGTACAGGGCGCACCGAGCCTGAATTTCGGTGTGCAGTACCTTCTCAATTACGCAAACCTGGGCTGGGACGACGTCGAACGGGTGGAAGTGGGCGGCTACATGGCAGCCGTGGAATCCATCATCGACGGCCGTGCCGACGCCATGGGCGGCTCCTGCAACTCCGCCCCCTTCATGCGCATCAACGCGTCCCCGCGGGGCCTGAACTTCGTGGAATTCCCCCACGACGACGAGGAGGCCATCGCGCGGGTCAACTCCACCGCACCGTGGTTCGTGCCGCATCGCAGCACTAAGAATATCGGTATGGATTCCGACGCGGAAATCGAGGTGCTCACCACCCCGTATCCGAAGCTGATCACCATGCCGGACACCGACGCGGACATGGTCTACAACATGATCAAGGCGATTCATGAGAACCATAACGCCTTCCGCGACAGCGCTCCGGGTGCCGAAGGCTGGGAGCCCGAGCGCATGGAGCTGGCCAGCATCCCGGTACCGTTCCACGAAGGAGCCATCCGCTACTACGAGGAGATCGGCCTCTGGACGGAGGAAGCCCAGGAGAACCACGAGCGCGCCCTGGAGCGTCAGGAAGTGCTGAAGGCCGCCTGGGACGAGTACCTGGAGGACTCCCCTGCCGACCGCGGCGAGTTCGCCTACGGCTGGATGCAGGTCCGCAAGGAAGTGCTGGAGCAGAACGGCTTCGACACCCTGAACGCCAACTGGCTCGACTGATGCAGGGCCGTGGGACGCCCTGAGGGCGTCCCACGGGTTCACCCATGCCCTTTCCCTTCGTCAACCCGCGGTGACGACTGTCCGGACCACGGACGGCCACCCTTTTGGTAACACACTCCCACTCCGCCGGAGTGCCTCGGGGCTCCTGTATCGCGTTGTCCCGTCATCCTGGCACGAGAGCGTGTGCCTTATCGTCATTCTGCATTGCGAAACTCCATTCCGAAAATATTGACCGTAATCCATGATCATGCCATCGTTCTTCCTTGCCAGGGACGGTTGTGTGCCGCGTCGTCACGCAGTAGGCGATGAAGGTTCCGGCCAGGGCAGGCGATAACAGAAATGCCGGTCCGTCGGTCCGGCCGCAGGAGAACACGAAAACATGCAATCTACCTCTCGCTTCACCGTGGGCGCTCTCGGTGGCATCGCCGCCGCTGCCCTGGCTGCCAACGTCCAGGCTGGAGACATCGAACTCCCCGGCACAGTCGTTTGGTCCGCCTACCCCACAGGCACCTCGGGTTACGCGCAGTCCGTGGCCATCGGCAGCATTCTCCAGAACGAATACGGCACCAACCTGCGGGTCATTCCCGGACGCAACGACGTCTCGCGTCTGTCCCCGCTGCGCTCTGGCCGCGTCAATTTCTCCGCCGGTGGTTCGGAAGCGGTCTACGCTCAGGAAGGCATGCTCAATTTCGGCGAGGTCAACTGGGGCCCCCAGCCGCTGCGCATCGCCCTGTGGAACATCTCCGATGGCTGTTCGTTCACCATGGCTACCGGTGCCGATGCGGGCATCGAGACCGCCGCCGACCTGGAAGGCAAGCGGGTGACCTGGGTCCAGGGCGCGCCGTCGCTGAACAACGCCACCCGTGCACTACTTTCCTACGCGGACCTCACCTGGGATGACGTTAGAAAGGTCGAGGTCGGCGGTTATGGTTCCTCCATCGAGGCCGTGATCGAGAACCGCGCGGACGCCGTCGGCGGCTCCTGCAACTCGGCGCCGTTCCTGCGCATCGAATCCTCGCCCCGGGGACTTCAGTTCGTGACCTTCCCCCACGACGACCAGGAGGCCATCGACCGGGTCCGCTCCCACCTGCCGTGGTACGTGCCGCATGTGGCAACGGACGGTCCGACCATCGATCCGGACGAGGGCATCGAGGTGTTCACCTCCCCCTATCCCATGCTCGCGACCCGGGACGAGGAGGACGCCGATCTGGTCTACAACATGGTCAAGGCGCTGCACCAGCACTACGATCAGTACAAGGACAACGCTCCCGGCGCCATTGGCTGGGCCATGGACCGGCAGGGTTTTGAAGAGGCCTTCGTGCCCTATCACGAGGGTGCGGTACGTTATTTCGAGGAAATCGGCGTGTGGACCGACGCCGCTCAGGAGAACCAGGAGCGCAACCTGCAGCGCCAGGAGGTTCTGATGGAGGCCTGGGAACGGTACATCCAGGACGCGCCGACGGACCGGGATGCTTTCCAGAAAGGCTGGATGACCGCACGCTTCGAGGCGCTACAGGAGCACGATCTGGTTCCCATTGCCGAATCCTGGTAACCCCGGAGCGGCAGTCGAACCGTCACCCCGGATGAACCGGGCGTGACACAACCGGGGGCAGGTGCGAGGGCGAGCATACGCCGGGCACCTGCTCCCGTCTTGTTCAACACCCGGCACGGCAACAGTACCGGGTCAGGGAATACCCCATTCAACCGCAGGCACGGATGACATGAGCCATCAACAGCAGACGCTGAACGCAGCGAGCGACGAAGCCGAACGTCGCGCAGAGGAAATCTACGCTACGCGCTACCGCGCCCTGTCCATCCCCTGGCAGACGCTGCTGATGGTGATGACGGTGGGCATTACGCTCCTTGCCATCAATCAGATCTTCAACTTCGGCTTCTTCATCGGCGAGGTGATGCTGGACAGCCGGTACCTGTATATCTATGTGGGGGCCATCCTGACGATGGTCTTCATTTCCTTCCCCGCCACCGGCTCGGCGTCGCGGACCTCCGTCGCCTGGTACGACATCATTCTGGCGCTCACCAGCGTCGGGCTGTTCTCCTATTTCGCGGTGAATGCCGAGCGTATCGTGCTGGAGGCGTGGGAGTATGCCGCCCCGCAGTTCGGCATCTACATGGCCCTGGCCACCTGGGCTCTGGTGCTCGAGGCGGGCCGCCGCACCGGCGGCTGGCCGATCTTCGTGGTGGTCTCCGTGCTCTCGCTCTATCCGCTCTACGCCGACCGCATGCCTGACGTGATCTCCGGCGTGGGCATGGGCCTCGAAGAGGCAGCCGCGTTCCACATCATGAGCGAGGAGAGCCTGTTCGGCATTCCCACCCAGGTGGCTGCATTGCTGCTATTCGGCTTCCTCCTGTTCGGGGTTTCGCTGCAGCATACCGGGGCCGGCAAGTTCTTCATCAACATCGCCTTTGCCCTGCTGGGTCGTTTCCGCGGTGGCCCGGCCAAGGTGGCCATCTTCTCCAGCGGCCTCATGGGTTCCATGAGCGGCGGCCCGGTCACCAACGTGCTCACCACCGGTCCGCTGTCCATCCCCACCATGCGCCGCATCGGCTTCTCCCGCGGATACGCCGCCGGGGTCGAGGCCTGTGCGTCCACGGGCGGCGTGCTAATGCCGCCGATCATGGGGGCCACGGCCTTCGTCATGGCGAACTTCCTCGGGGTGTCCTACGTCACCATCGTCATCGCGGCCATCATCCCGTCGCTGCTGTACTTCTTCGGTCTGTTCATGCAGATCGACGCCTACGCCGCGCGCTACGACCTCAAGGGCCTGCCGCGGGAGGAACTCCCGAACCCCCTGGCCGTCCTCAAGGACGGCTGGTACTTCATCTTCGTGTTCGCCCTGCTGGTCTGGATGCTGGTCCACCTGCAGCGCGAGGCCACCGCGCCGTTCTTTGCCACGGCGCTGCTGCTGGTGATCAACCAGTTCACCAAGCACAAGCTCAGCCTCAAGGGCTTCCTGAAACTGCTCGCCGCCGTGGGGCAGATCCTTGCCGAGCTCGGCGGCATCCTGGCCGCCATCGGGCTGATCATCGGCTCGCTGCAGGTCACGGGCATGGCCGGCACGCTGACCAATGACCTAGTCTATATTGCCGGCGACAATGTGCTCATGCTGTTGATCATGGGGGCACTGACCGCATTCGTGCTCGGCATCGGCATGACGGTGACCGCCGCCTATATTTTCCTGGCGGTGATTCTGGCACCGGCGCTGATCCGGGCCGGGCTGGATCCGGTGGCGTCACACATGTTCATCATGTACTGGGGTATGCTGAGCTTCATTACACCCCCGGTGGCCATCGCCGCCTTCGTCGCGGCGTCAGTGGCCAAGTGCAGCCCCATGCGAGCCGGCTTCGAGGCCATGCGACTGGGCACCATCATCTATTTCATCCCGTTCTTCTTCGTCTTCAATCCGGCGCTGCTCATGTTCGGCACGCCCATGGAGGTGATCACCGTGGTGATCACGGCATTGATCGGGGTGATCCTTCTGGCCGCCGGCCTGCAGGGTTACCTGCTCGGAGCCGGCCGCGTGGGACCGGGTGTGCTCGGGATCTTCTCCCGGGTCGTGCTGGTCTGCTCCGGTCTGATCCTGGCGGCTCCCGGCGGTGGTATGCTTGGCGTCAACCATGCGACGCTGATGCTGACCTCAGCCGGGCTGCTGTTGGTCGGCGCCACCACCATACTGCTGCAGCGGAGAGCCATGGGCGAACCACTACGACTCCGGCTGTAACCTGATACAGACGACCACTGCCCTGCCCGGGCAGTGGTTTTTTTCGCCACAGACAGAGGTGATTCCCGCCATGATGGAATTCAGTGAACGCTCGAAGGAACTCCGCGAACGGCTCGTCGCCTTCATGGACGAGCACATCTACCCCAACGAGGCCGAATTCAAGCGCCAGCACGCCGAGGGCGACCATTGGAGCCCGCCGCCCATCCTCGAAGAGCTGAAGGCCAAGGCCAAGGCCGAGGGACTGTGGAACCTGTTCCTGCCGGAGAGCGAGTACGGCGCCGGGCTGACCAACATGGAGTACGCCCCGCTATGCGAGGTGATGGGCCGCTCGCCCTTTGCCCCGGAAGTGTTCAACTGCTCCGCGCCGGACACCGGCAACATGGAGGTTCTGGCCCGATACGGCACCGACGAGCAGAAGAAGCAATGGCTGGAGCCACTACTGGAGGGCAAGATCCGCTCGTGTTTCTCCATGACCGAGCCCCAGGTGGCCTCCAGCGACGCCACCAATATCGAGACCGAAATCCGCCGCGAGGGCGACGAGTACGTCATCAACGGCCGCAAATGGTGGTCCTCCGGCGCCCTGGACACCCACTGCAAGATCGCCATTGTCATGGGCAAGAGCGATCCATCGGCTGCCAAGCACAAGCAGCAGTCGATGATCCTGGTTCCGCTGGACACACCGGGCGTGAAGGTCGAGAGGGCGTTGAGCGTGTTCGGCTACGACCATGCCCCCCACGGCCACGCCGAGATTCTCTACGACAACGTCCGCGTGCCGGCCAGCAACATGCTGCTGGGCGAGGGACGCGGCTTCGAGATCGCCCAGGGCCGCCTGGGACCCGGTCGCATCCACCACTGCATGCGCTCCATCGGCGTGGCGGAGCGGGCCCTGGAGGCCATGGTTACGCGGGCCAAGGAGCGCACCGCGTTCGGCCAGCGCCTGGCGGACATGGGCGGCCTGCGCCAGGAAATCGCCCGCTCGCGCATGGAGATCGAACAGGCACGGCTGCTGACCCTGAACGCCGCTCACATGATGGACACCGTGGGCAACAAGGTGGCCCGCCGCGAGATCGCCATGATCAAGGTGGTGGCCCCGAACATGGCCTGCAACGTGGTGGATCGCGCCATCCAAGCCTTCGGCGCCATGGGCGTGTGCCAGGACACCTTCCTGGCCTCCGCCTACGCCAACCTGCGCACTCTGCGCCTGGCCGACGGCCCCGACGAGGTGCACATGGAGACCATCGCCAAGCTGGAAGTGGGCAAGGACTGACCTGCCCGCGTCCACAGCACTAACAGAAAGCCCGCCGTTTGGCGGGCTTTCTCGTTGAACCCTCAACAATTCCTGGCGCTGGCTCTTCGGCCGTAGGGTGGACCTTCAGGTCCACGTTCTCCGGACATGCAAGCCACGGGTGGTCCTCG
>SKYZ01000092.1 GCA_007127625.1 Aquisalimonas sp.
AAGCCATGGGTGTCGATATCACCCCAGTAGTGAACGGCAGCCTCGTGGAGCCAGGGAATGTCCGCGAGCCGATCCAGACCGTAGCCCAGGCCGAAAATCACCAGGCCGCCGGGGCAGTCGGGGAAGGCGAGGCCGTTGATTTCGTTTTCCGTGATGAAGACATGCCGGACCGGTGGCCGCCACGCCGCCAGCTCGTCCACGGGCACGGTGAGGTCGCTGAACGGCCCGACGCTCAGTGCCGCATCCAGCGCCCGGAAGCGCACCAGGGCGGGTTTGTCCCGTAGGCCGTACCGCTGCTCGAACCGTGCCGCGCCGGTGGCGGTGGTGTCGATGGCGCTCTCGGGCAGCACCTGGTCCAGCAGTTCCCCCAGGAGCTTGCGGCGGTTGCCGATGAACTTGGTGTCCACGCCGGGAATGTCGAGCTGGCGTAGGTAGACGCCCGGCTGCGGGTGAGCGGTGAAGTGATCCAGGATGCCGAGAATGCGCGGCCATTCGTCGGCGCGCTCAAGAGCGGTCAGCGGCCGGCGCGCCAGCCAGTCCTCCAGGGCGGGATGGCGCCGCAGGGTCTCGCGGGCGAGTTCCTGGAACCGCGCCAGCTCCCGGGTGCGGCCGATCAGCCGCAGGCCGTCGGCCTCGGTGGGCACGGTGATGCCGGCAGGCAGGTCGTTGCCGCCATGGACGCGATGGTTAACGCGCTCCCAGGTGATGTCGTAGCCAAAGCCCCGGTTCTCGCGGCTGCCGTCGCGCAGGGCGCGCACCCAGTCGCGGACCTCCATGAAGCGTTCGGCGATGTCTCTTGCCGTCGGGCGCTTCAGGCGGAGTTCCCGGGGGAAGAGTGGCTCTCCCGTGACGTAGGCGGTCAGCCAGTCGCCTTTGTCCCAGAGGCGCTGGAGCTGCTGGCGAACGGTGTCAGGTGTGGTCCATGGCATCGCTGACGAAGTCCACGACACGGTCCGCGATCGCCGTGGCCTGCCTGGCGTCCGTTTCTCCGAATAGCTCGAAGGGCGCATCGTCCGCGTCACCCAGCGGGTATCGGGTTTCAACATGCATGCGGGCGAGAAGGCGCCCTTCGTCCTGGGACAGAACCTCCTCCGGGATGGTGATGCCGGACTGCTGGAGCAGGCGCCGGAGGGCCAGGACAGAGGCCTGTTGGGCGCTGTAGCACGCCTGCGCGTAGAACCCGCCGCTTAGCGAGTATCTGGCGTGGCGGGCATCGTTGACCCCTTGCGAGAGCCATTTTTCGGCGCGACGGGATTGCGTCATTCGCCCTCTCCGTCGCGTGTATCGACGAGCGGCAACCGTTCTTCGGACAGGCGGCTCCAGAAGGGGGCTCCTGAGACGATGCGGCTTCTCCAGTCTGCGTCGCAGAGTGCAAGCACGTCGTCACCGAGCCGCAGAAGCCGAGTCTGGGCCTCGGTGGCCGTCGCTCGGTCGGGGGCGAGGACCAGAAGATCGGTATCCGAGTAGCCGTCGAAGGTCCCGGTTGCCCAGGAACCGAAGAGGTAGACGGTTGCGGCCAGGCGCGGTGGTTGTTCCAGGGCCTCGCGCACGGTGTCTCGGAGGCGTTGGATCGTTCGCGTACGAATGTTCTCCCGCGACCGGGCCAGGGCAGCTTTGACCGTCGAGGCGTGGTGTCTGGCCTGGTTATCCATGGTGTTCTGTCTCGAGGCGGCGGACCTGAAGGTCCGCCCTACATGGTCATGACAACGACGTGATCCAGTGTATGCCGCTCGTAGGGTGGACCTTCAGGTCCACCGAGCGACACATTCCAAGCAGTTTAGGGCGCATTCTCGGCCACCGTCCAGCCGTTGCCATCGCGATCATTGAACGGCCCGTCGGGCGGCCTTCTCCGCGTGGTATTCCTCGATGGTGAGGTTGCGCAGCAGGGATTCGCTGTTGTCGTTACTGTGGACGAAGCCAACGCTGGCGACGAAGGGTTCGATGATGTGGATCTTCTGCAGCGGGGTGACGATGAGAAGCTGCAGGTTGAGCCGCTGGAACAGTTCCAGGCCGTAGCGGGCGGAGTCGTCGGAGCCGCGGCCGAAGGCCTCGTCGATGACCACGAAGCGAAACGAGCGTGAGCGCTCCTCGCCCCACTCCAGACCGAACTGGTAGGCGAGGCTGGCGGCGAGCACGGTGTAGGCGAGCTTCTCCTTCTGCCCGCCGGATTTGCCCCCGGAGTCTGCGTAGTGTTCGTACTCGGTGTCGTCTTCGCGCCAGCGCTCGGAGGCGGAGAAGGCGAACCAGTTGCGCACGTCGGTGACCTTGCGCATCCAGCGCTGGTCGGCGTCGGTGGTGCCTTCGCGGCCGCGGAAGCGCTCGATAATCGCCTTGACCTGCAGGAACTTCGCCTCGGAATACTGCTCGTCCTCGGAGCCGGTGATCGCGCCTTCGGTACAGGCCCGCAGCTCCTGCTGGAAGTCACGGATGTCGGGGTCGGTGGTCGGCTCGGCCAGCAGCTTGATGTAGCGGCCGCGGTTGTACTCGATCTCGTGCAGCGAGCGGTTGATGGTGTCGATGCGCTCGCGGATCGCCAGGCGCTGCCGGTGCAGCTCGTTCTGGAAGGCCGCCACCTCGCGGATGGTGTTCTCGTTGAGCAGCTCCTTGAAACGCGCCTCGAAGCGCGGCAGGTCGTCCCCCTGGAGCTGCTCCAGCATGGCGCGGTAGTCGCCGGCGGCGTCCACGCTCACGTCCACCTCGCGGGTCTCCAACGGCCAGGCGTTCTGGAAGCCGCGCATGGCGTCGATGATCCGGTCGCGCAGGGTCTTCAGGCGTGATTCGCGGGTGTCGATGCGCTTCTGCAGCCACTCGCGCATCTCCCGCTCGCGGTTGTCGCAGGATTCCACGGTGAGGCTGTGTTCGCCCAGAGCCTCGTCGCGCATTGCGGCAAGCTTCGGGAAGTAGTGCGCCTGGGCATCCTCCGGCGTGGCCGCCAGCAGGGTGTCGCACTCAGTGCGCTGCTGCTCGGCTTCCTCGCGTCGATGCTCGGCCTTGCTGTGCTCGCGGTTGGCTTCGGTGATCGCCTCGTCGGTGGCGGTCTGTTCCTGCTCCAGTTCCGCGAGCTGCTGCTCCAGGGTGCGCAGGATGTCGGACTGCTCCTGGAGGCTGCGGTATTCGGCGTCCAGCCGGTGGACCTCCTCGGCCAGGGGCTGCCAGTCGATCTGACGGAAGTCGGTGTACTGGGTCAGGGCGTGGATGCGGTCGCGCTGCTCCTGCAGCGAGCGCTCCTCCTGCTGCAGGGTGGCAATGCGCTCGCCGGCCTCCTGCATGCGCCGGGCCAGGCCCTCGGCCTCGTGTTCCAGGGCGGCGATCTTGGCCTCGTTGCTCCAGCCGAGCACGAAGCGGGAGCGATCGTCGATGCGATGACGGTCGTCCTTTTCGTGGCGCTCGCCGCCGGCCTTGATCTGCCCGGCGCGGGTCAGCGCATGGGTCTCGCGCCGGAACTGCTGCAGGTCGGTGCAGCAGGCGTAGTCGAAACGGCGCGCGAGTTCCCGCTCCAGCCAGCCGTAGTAGGCGGACTCCGGCCGGATGGCCAGTTTGCGCACCAGCGAATCCGGCCGCGGGTCCGGTGGCGCGGACTGCTTGTGCTCGCGCACGCGGAAATACACCAGCCGCCCGCGCAGGTGGGTGCGCTCCACCCAGTCGGCCACGTTACGGTACTGGCTGTCGGGGACCAGCAGTGACAGGCCGAAGTTGTGCAGCACCCGCTCGATGGCGCCTTCCCAGTCGCGCTCGTCGTCGCGCACCTGGATCAGTTCGCCGACGAAGGGGATGTCGTCGGCGCCCAGCTCCAGGGCCTCGCACAGGCGCTCGCGGATGGCCAGCATGTTGGCCGGGATGTTGGAGCGGCGCTGGCGCAGCGACGCCAGCTCGGTGTCGATCTCCTCGTGCTGGGTCTTCAGCGTGCGCAGGTCAACGCTGGCCTCGGTGACGGCGTTCTGCACTTCGGAGCGTCGGGACTCCGTGCGCTCCAGCGCGGTGTCCAGGGCCTGGCGGTTGGCGATGAAGGTGCCGCTGTCGGTGGCGTCGGGCAGCTCCAGGGCGTGGGCCAGCTCCCGGTAGCGTTCGGCCTGGCGCTGGCGGTCGTCCCGCTCGCCGCGTTTTCGCTCCAGCTCACTCTTGATCCGTTCGAGCCGGTCGCCGCCGTTGTCGGCGATGGCCTGCTTGAGTTCATCTCGCCGGGCGCGCTGCTCACGGCGTTGCTCGTCGAGGCCGTCGATGCGGTGGCTCAGCCGGGCGAGGGTCTGCTGCAGGTTCTCCAGACGCTTGTCCAGGAGCTCGCGCTTGAGGTTGGCGAACCACGGGCGCAGGGCCTCGCGGCAGCCCTTGAGTTCGTCGATATCGTCGGCCACCGTGGCGTGCTCGTCGGTATCCGCCACCAGCGGCTCCAGGGCGTGGATCTGCGCCTTGGCCTTGAGCACCGCCTCGTGGGCGCGATTGAGGTCGTCGAAGTGGTCGATGAGCGCGCGTATGCGCTCGGCCACGGGGAAGGCCTCCAGCATGTGGCTGCGCACGAACTCGGTGAGGTTGCCCACGGATTTCATGGACACGGTCTGGTTGAAAAGCTCCAGGGCCTGCTCCGAGTCGATGCCGAAGCGTCGGCGGAACGCGCCGCCGTAGGGCGGGAAGGTGTCAAACAGCTCCACGTTGGGCATCTGCCGCAGGCGCTTGCGCAGGTTGGCGAGATCGCTGCCGAAGCCGGCGAAGTGCTCGGTGATGGTGAGCGGCTGGTCGGCGACCACGTAGAAGCGCTCCGGCTGACCCTGGGTATCGCGGAAATGGAACACCTGCGCCAGGGTCACGCCCAGGTCGAAGCCTTCGTTATGGAAATGCGCCAGGATGACGGAGTAGCTGTTGTGGTCGCGCAGGGCGACGGAGCGGCTGGCGGTGGCGTCGTCGCCGCGCTGGGACTTGTAGTAGCCCAGTACGTACGAGCGCAGGCTGCGCTCCTTTGCCTCGGCGCCGGCGGCCTTGTTGTAGGTGATGCGCTGGGCGGGCACCAGCAGGGTGGTGATGGCGTCCACCAGGGTGGACTTGCCGGAGCCGATGTCGCCGGTGAGCAGGCTGTTGTCGCCCTCTGGCTGGATGCTCCACACCCGGTCGTGGAACGTGCCCCAGTTGTAGACCTCCATGCGCTTCAGCCGGAAGCCGGTGCGGGCGGTGTCGGTGGCGAAGTCGAGGGATTGGAGTTCCATGTTCAGGTGTGCGCTTGCCAGTTGCCGTTTTACTGGTGGGCGACAGGTCGCATCTCGTAGATGCGGCCATAACGGGCTGCCGTCGCCAGGTCACCGCGCCGGAGAGCGTCGCGAACATCGTCGAGCTTGAATGCGCCCTCGGGAGTGAGGTACGGAGACCACTCCGTATCGTCCAGGATCACCTCCACGCTGACCTCTGCGACATACGCTCCCTCGTGGACGTACTTTGTCTTCATCCGGTGTGTCATGGTTATCGCCGCCTTTTCATGAACGTTTGGTCCCATCGCTCCGGGTCTGGTCGGTAGGCCGTTACGAGAACAGCAGGTCCGGAGTGGCCACGCGGAATACCCCAGACAACATGCACGGGCCGGCCAGACCCGTCGCTTTGCAGGAGCAGAATGGCTGGGCCCCTGGGAAAATCCGGGTATTCCTCCACAACCTCCGCTGCCGTCACTCCCGCCAGTATTTCACGGGCTCTGAGATCATCATCCGCGAGTTCATCGTACCCGTGCTCGGAGATGCGGACATCTCCTTTCGCAATCAACTCCTGTACGCTTGATAGCAGTTCGGTCACGAAACGATCTCCTTTCGTAACGTCTGGCCTTCATTCAATCTTCTTTTGCCGCATGCCCACGATACTCCTCCAGCCGCGCATCCAGTTCCGACAGCCATTGGGCATCGACGAACGACTTGAGAATCCGCCGCACCTCGAACTGGCCCTCCTGGCCACGCAGGCGGCGCAGGAAGCCGAGTTCCACGACGCGATTGATGTCGCTGTCGATCCGGCTGGTGAGCTTCACCTCGTTGGCGGTGTCCGGAAGGAATACGCGCACCAGGTCCACGATGGCGTCGCGGGAGAGGATCAACCTGGGATCGCCGCCGGTGGCGTCGTGCTCGGCGAGTTTCTTGCGCAGCAGTGCCAGCAGCAGGCTGACCGGGTAGCTCAGTTGCCGGCGCGGGACCAGGCGTGGCAGTTCGGGTTCGTCTTCCCGGGGCTCGCGGTGGCGCAGGAAGGCGTAGCCCTCAGCCTCGTCCAGCATGAGTTCGAGCCCCAGCACGCTCACGTGGTCGCGCACGCGCGCCTGGTGATCCAGCAGGGCCTGCCAGTACTGCGGGTGCTGGTCCTGGTAGAGCACGCCCTTGAACAGGGTGATCAGCATGGGCGAGAAGCGGTTGTCGGCTCCCGTCTCCGTCATGGGGCTGCGCTCCGTGTGAAGATCACCAGCGGCACCCGGGCGCGGCGCAGGGTGCCTTCGCTGTCGAGCCACTCCACGGCCTGTTCGCGACCCTCCTGGATGGTGGCAGCGTCGTCGTCGGTGGCCACGCTGATGTAGGTGACCAGCTCCGCCAGGCCCTGCTCCAGCGGGTAGGTGTCCACCAGGTCGGCCAGGCTGATCTGGTCCCGGGTCTGCAGGGCGTGGCGGATGTGGCCACGCAGGCGGTCGCGGTCCACGTAGGCCTGCTCGAACAGGGCATCGGTGGCCACAGTCTCCTCGCCTGCCAGCAGGGTGTCGGACTGGATCACCGGCTTGATCGGCGGGGTGAACAGTCGCCGCTCCATGGCCAACTCCACCTGCGGTGCGGGTTCGTCCACGGGCATGGTGATATCCGGCATGTCCTCGCGCACGGCCAGGGCGTGCTGCTCGACTTCGCGGATGAGCGTCATGATGCGGCGGTCCTCCAGCCAGGCCTGGTCGTCGAGATAGCGTCGCAACTGTTCGGACAGGCGCGCCACCGTGCGCTGGGTGCTCTCGCCGGCGGCGAGCCAGTCGTAGTGAATGCGGTGCAGGCGCGCGTCCGGCTCGAGCTCGGCCACGGGCTCCAGCCCCAGAGAGCGCTCCAGCATTTCGGTGAACTCCTCCTGCTGGGCCGGGGACATGAGGAAATCCCAGAAGGCCTGGAAGCTGCGACCCTGGTCGGAGTCGGTAATGGCGTCGCGCTCGCCCAGCACCTCGGCCAGGATGTCGCCCTTGCTGCCCTCCCAGGTGGTGATGCGCTCACGCACCTGCCGGTCCAGCTCGCGGAAGTTCTGCTCCACCTGGCGGAAATCCCCGAGCAGGCCGCGCGCCGTGGACTCCATTTGCAGGAAACGCTCCCGGAGCTGGGTGTCGTCCATGAAGGCCATGTGCCCCGCGCGGATCTCCTCGATCTCCGTGTCGATGGCGTCGCGCTTTCTCTCCAGGTCCCGAATGCGGGCCTCGGGGTCGGTCTCCGCGCCCTGGACGATCTGATGCAGCAGGTCGAACACGAGCTTGAGCCGCGACTCGGCACCAATGAACGCCTGCTGCTCCAGTCCGGCGATCCACTGGATGGCGCGCTCGGTGGCCGGTGTGAGGTCGTAGTGAGGTTCGTCGCTGTTCGCCGGGAAGTATTTCCGCAGCCAGGCGCGGTCATCCCCGGCCCAGTCGGAGAGGTAGTCCAGCGCGGATTTCGGGAAGACGTCCTCGCCCAAATCCTCGCGCAGGCGAAACAGCGTGTCGTCAAGCCGTGTGGCCACGTCCTGTTCCGGCAGGCTGCGCACGTTGGGCACGATGAAGCACTGATGCAGGAAACTGATGATCAGCGGCGCGTGGTCGGCCAGCAGCAGCCGCCACGCCGGGTGCTTGCGTCGCAGGGTTTCGAGGTAGGCGTAGTCCACGGGCGTCCAGCTCCGCAATCGCGTGAACCGGCATTGTACATCCGTGGCCCCACGACATAGGAACCATGCAATCCGGCCCGTGGACCTTCAGCCCCGTAGGGCGGACCTTCAGGAGCGCCAGGCGAAGCCTGGTCGCTTGGGATTGGTGGCATGGAGGCGGCCATGAAATTGCGAGAGGGACCCAGCGGG
>SKYZ01000294.1 GCA_007127625.1 Aquisalimonas sp.
CGGCTACAAAGAACTCAAGGTCACTTGAGCTACTTGCACCGAAGATCAATCTGCATCTTCGCCAAATGTGCAAGCGCCCACACAAGCCATCTGATCCGAATTGTTAAAGAGCGTTCGGCCTCGGCCGAAGCGGGACACACATTATAGAGCGTGTCTTGTTCGTGTCAACCGTGCGACTCCGTTGACTGGACCGCCTGTTTGGCGGGAGGCGCATTATAGCTGCTGAATGCACCCCGTCAAGTTGTTTCGTGCCCCTGTCGGCGTGTTGCCTGTTGCCTTCAGGGAGTGCGCATTCTACAGGGCAGAAGCGCTGGGTCAACACCTTTTTGAAACTCCCTGAAGCCGCGTCACTGCTGGCTTCGAGGGGCGGGGATTGTAACGTGGAACCCCCTGGCGTCAACCACTTTTTTGCCCCTTCCGAGGAGGCCGGCGAGCCGGTGCGCCCCGGAAGAGCTGCGCATTCTATAGCTCACACTGAGCGGGTCAAGCGTTTTCTTGCACGACGGTGACACGGGCGAACCGGCGCTTGCCCACCTGGATGGTGTACTCGCCTCCGGCGGCGAGCCTGGCGCCGGGGTCCTCCACCCGCTCACCGTCGATGCGGACTGCTCCCTGGCGGACCATCCGCTGCCCGTCACTGCTGGAGCCCACCAGGCCGGCGAGCCGCAGGAGAGTGGGCAATGGCACGTCAGCTCCCTTGGCCTCGACGGTGGTTTCGGGGATGTCCTCGGGCATGGCGCCCTGCTGGAACCGGGCAACGAAGTTCTCGCGGGCGCGCATGGCCGCGTCGCTATCGTGGAAACGCGTTACCAGCTCCTCGGCAAGGAGGAACTTGATGTCCCGTGGATTACGGCCGTCGGCCGCCTCCTGGCGCAGCTGGTCAACCTCCGGTCCGGTCTTCAGGCTGAGCAGTTCGAAGTAGCGCCACATGAGGTCGTCGGAGATGGACATGATCTTGCCGAACATGTCGTCCGCCGGTTCCCGGATGCCCACATAGTTGTTCAGCGACTTGGACATCTTCTGCACCCCGTCCAGGCCCTCGAGGATGGGCACGGTCATGACCACCTGCGCGGACTGGCCGTAGGACTGCTGCAGCTGGCGCCCCACCAGCAGGTTGAACTTCTGGTCCGTACCGCCGAGTTCCACATCCGCCTTGAGTTCGACGGAGTCGTACCCCTGGATCAGCGGGTAGAGGAACTCGTGAATCGCAATCGCCTGGCCCGAGGTGTAGCGCTTATGGAAGTCGTCGCGTTCGAGCATGCGCGCCACCGTGTGCCGCGCGGCGAGCTGAATCATGTCGGTGGCGGAGAACGCGTTCATCCAGTGGGAGTTGAACACCACGTGGGTGCGCTCGGGGTCGAGGATGCGGAAGACCTGCTCTTCGTAGGTGCGCGCATTGGCGCTGACCTCCTCGGGGGTGAGCGGCTTGCGCGTGGCGCTCTTGCCGGAGGGGTCGCCGATCATCCCAGTGAAGTCACCGATGAGGAAGTAGACCTCGTGACCGAGATCCTGGAACTGGCGCAGCTTGTTGATCAGCACCGTGTGCCCCAGGTGCAGATCCGGCGCCGTCGGGTCGAAGCCCGCCTTGATGCGCAGGGGGCGCCGGGCCGCCAGGCGCTCCTTCAGTTCGGATTCCACCAGTACTTCATCGGTGCCCCGGGTCAGTTCAGCCAGGGCCGCATCCACATCCACCATGACGCTATCTCTGGGAAAAGTTGAACGAGGCCGGGATTCTAACAGGATGTACTACTAACCTTCCCAGAAGTTTTGTCAGGTCTCAGTGGTTTCTGCGCCGCTGTGGCAAGGCGCGTACCATGTCTCCAGCACCGCCGACCGGGAGGACACCCGCCGCATGGGTCAGTACACCTATATCGGTCTGATGACCGGCACCAGCATGGATGCCATCGACGCCGCCCTGCTGGATCTGAGCGATGCCGCGCCCAGGCTTGTCGCGACACACGGCACCCCGCTGCCCGACGCATTGCGCCGGCAGCTCCTGGCGGTCGGCGCCGGGACGGGGCTGACGGAGCTGCTGGAGCTGGACGCCCGGCTGGGTGAAGCGCTGGCGAACGCCGCAATCGAACTAATGAACCGCGCCGGCGTGACGAGCAACCAGGTGCGGGCCATCGGCAGCCACGGCCAGACGCTGTGGCACGCGCCGGACGCCGAGCACCGCACCACCCTGCAGGCCGGTGACCCGAACCGCATCGCCGAGCGCACGGGCATCACCGTGGTCGCCGACTTCCGCCGTCGCGACATGGCCGCGGGCGGCCAGGGGGCACCGCTGGCACCGGCCTTTCATCGGGCGTTCTTTGGCTCGATCACGGAACCGCGGGCCGTGGTCAACATAGGCGGCATCGCGAATGTCACCTGCCTGCCCGCCGACACCACGGGGGTCACGGGCTTCGATACCGGACCGGGCAATGTGCTGCTGGATACCTGGTGCCGGCAGCACGACCGGGGGAACTACGATGCCGACGGCGCCTGGGCGGCACAGGCGCGTACGGACCCGCAACTGCTGGCGCGGCTGCGGGATGATCAGTATTTCCGTCGTCCGCCGCCGAAGAGCACGGGCCGTGAGTACTTCAATGCGCAGTGGCTTGCCACCGCCAAACTGGAGGGGCATTCACCGGCCACGGTGCAGGCAACCCTGGCGGAGCTCACGGCCGGCACCATTGCCGACAGCCTGCGCAGTGCCATGCCGAGCGCGAAGCGACTCCTGGTCTGTGGCGGCGGAGCGCGGAACGGGGATCTCATGCGACGACTGGCCCGCAACCTGCCCGAGATGGTGACCGAGTCCACCGCAGACCACGGCATCTCGCCGGACTGGGTGGAGGCAGCGGGGTTCGCCTGGCTCGCCCACGCCACCCTGGACGGGCGCCCGGGGAACATCCCGGCGGTGACCGGAGCACACAGACCGGTCCCGCTGGGCGGCATCTATCCAGGCGGCACGAGCTAGACTGCGAAGGACGAGCCGCAGCCGCAGGTCGTGGTGGCGTTGGGATTGCGGATCACGAACTGGGCACCTTCGATGCCTTCGACGTAGTCGATCTCCGCGCCCTCGAGGTACTGCACGCTCATGGGATCGACGAGCAGGGTGACACCGTTTTTCTCCATGGCGGTGTCGCCGTCCTCGACGTTCTCGTCGAAGGTGAAGCCGTACTGGAACCCGGAGCAACCACCGCCGGCAACGTATACGCGCAGCTTCAACGAGTCGTTGTTCTCCTCGTCCAGAAGTTCGCGCACCTTGTTCGCCGCACTGTCAGTAAAGACCAGCGGGGCATCCTGTTCGAGTGCTGCTTCCGCCATGGTTTCAGGCCTCCGGGAGATCGATCATATCGGGCATTGTTGTCACCGCGGCGCTCGACGGGACGTCGACGCACGCAGCAACCCAACCGGGATCATTGTCCTCCCGGCAGCCGGGGCCGTCAACTTGACGGCCCCGGCTGCCCGGTGCGTCAGGGAAGGACGGGGATCCCTTCCAGGCCGGCGGTCTAGGGCAGACCGCACATGAGATTCATGTTCTGCACCGCCTGGCTGGCCGCCCCCTTGGTGAGGTTGTCGATCACCGAAAGGACAATGGCCGTACGGCCGTCCTGGGGCGGGTGGACGGCGATGCGGCAGAGATTGGTGCCACGCACCGTGCGCGTTTCCGGATGGCTGCCGGCGGGGAGCACATCGACGAAGGGTTCATCGGCATACCGCGCCTCATACAGCGACTGCAGCTCATCCGCCGGGATGTTCAGCGGCGCGTACAGGCTCGCCTGCATGCCCCGGGTCATGGGAATGAGATGCGGCAGGAACGTCAGGCCCACGCTGCCACCGGCAGCGGCTTCCAGGGTCTGCCGGATCTCCGGCAGGTGGCGGTGGCCGTCGGCGCCGTAGGCGCGCAGGTTCTCGTTGGCCTCGCCGAACAGGGTCGGCACCTGGGCCTTGCGTCCGGCACCGGAGACACCGGACTTGCAATCCGCCACCAGGGAGTGGACGTCCACGTGCCCCGCTTCCACCAGCGGCAGCCAGCCCAGCGCCACGGCGGTGGGATAGCAACCGGGATTGGCCACCAGCCGCGCGTCGGCGATCCGCGACCGGTACATCTCGGGCAGACCGTAGACCGCCTCCGCCAGGAGTTCCGGACAGGCATGCTGCATGCCGTACCAGCGCTCCCAGGACGCCGCATCCCGTAGGCGGAAGTCGGCGCCGAGATCAACTACACGAACGCCGGCGGCGATGAGCTCCGGCGCCATGCCCATGGCGGTGCCGTTGGGCGTGGCAAAGAACACCAGATCACACGTCGCGAGTTCACCCACGTCCGGCTCGGTGAACTGAAGATCCACATGGCCGCGCAGCCCCGGGAACATCGCGTCCACGCGGGTACCGGCATTGCCCCGGGACGTGATGGCGCGCACGCTGGCCTGCGGATGGCCGGCCAGCAGCCGCAAGAGTTCGGCACCGGTATAGCCGGTACCGCCGACGATGCCTACGGTAATCATGATCCACTCCTGGAGGTGGCTGGAGCGCACACGCGCACCGGGTGGTGATTTTACGGCGGCGGCGGCTCCGAGGGAACCGCACCGCCCACCGCTGGTCTGAAGCAGAGCCCGCTGCAACTCGCCGGCCATGCCGGTGGTCGCGGGCGCGGGCGCGGCTGTAGAATCCCCGTCACGCTTTTTTGGGACACGCGATAATGACGAAACGCAAGGATATCTGGGCCGGCCTCATCGGGGTCGCAGTGATAGCGGTGGCCGCGTTGGTGTGGCTGGCCCCCTGGCAGGCGGAGCGGGCGCCCGAGGTACGGCTTGAGACCCTGGAGGGCAACCGCTTTGCGCTGAGCGACTTCCGTGGTCAGCCGACCATCGTTGCCTTCTGGGCTACCACCTGTGCGAGTTGTGTCGAGGAAATCCCGCACTTCAAGGACCTCCATGCGGAGTTCGCCGACCAGGGCTTCGAGATCATCGCCGTGGCCATGGAGTACGATCCGCCGGAACAGGTCCGCGCCATGGCGGAAGACCGTGAACTCCCGTACCGCGTGGTGCTGGACCGGGACGGCAGCATCGCCCGTGCTTTCGGCGAAATCCGGCTGACACCGACCACGTTCCTCATCGGCCCCGACGGCGAGATCCTGCAGCGCCGCCTGGGCATGGTGGACGTGGAACGCATGCGCGAGCGACTCACAGGTCTGGTGCCCGGTCAGCCGGTGGCCGACCTGGGAGACGCGTAACCACGCCATGACCTACCTCTGGATCAAAGCCTTCCACATCATCGCCGTGGTGACCTGGTTCGCCGCGATCTTCTACCTGCCGCGCCTGTTCGTCTACCACGCCTTGGCCGAGGACGAGGTCGGCCGCGAACGGTTCAAGGTCATGGAGCGCAAGCTCTACCGCGGCATCATGAACCCCAGCGCCGTGGTCGCCATCGGGCTCGGTCTGGCACTGCTGTGGCTGAACCCGGGCTGGCTGACTCAGGGATGGATGCACGCCAAGCTGGCGCTGGTGGTGCTGCTGGCGGGGTATCACCTGTGGTGCGGGATGCTGCTGCGCCGCTTCCGGGACGATGCCAACAGCCGCAGCCACGTCTGGTACCGGGTATTCAACGAGGCGCCGGTGCTTCTGCTGGTGGCCATAGTGGTCCTGGCGGTGGTGAAGCCTTTCTGAAACTTCCCGTGGCCAGGACCACGTATACCCGACGGTCCCGCCGCACGGCGAGGCCGGGCGATCAGGCCTGGGACTGCTCGTAGTTTTCCTTGCCGAGTCGGTCGTAGAGGTCAAGCTGGGTTTCGAGGAAATCAACATGATCCTCCTCCTGGGCCAGCAGGCCGTTCAGCAGGTCACGACTGGCGTAGTCCTCCACCGACTCCGAAAAGGCAATGGCCTCCCGCAGGTCGGCAATCCCCTTCTGCTCCAGCTTGAGATCACACTCCAGCACTTCACGGACGTTCTCGCCGATGAGCAGCTTGCCCAGGTCCTGCAGATTGGGCATGCCCTCGAGGAACAGGATACGGTCGATGAGCTGATCTGCGTGCTTCATCTCGTCGATGGACGCCTTGTATTCCTTACCGCCCAACTTCTCCAGACCCCAGTCGTTGAGCATGCGGGAGTGCAGGAAGTACTGGTTGATCGCGGTCAGCTCGTTGTAGAGCACCTTGTTGAGATGCCCGACTACCTTGGCGTCACCCTTCATTCGGTGGCTCCCGTCTTCATGATTGACTGGACTGCAGCGTGCCTGCCCTCTGGCAGGGCACGCCGGACTGGGAACAGTCTAATACAGGATAGGGAGGCTAGGGGAGGCCGGCGGCACTGTGCAGGCGGCAAGCGCCCCGGCGCCTCAGGCGCTCCGCCGCGCCGTGGCGGGCTCGTCGACGGCCACCGGCGGCAGGTCGATGTGCACGGCCCTGGCGCCGAGGGTGTTGCGGGCCTTGGTGAGGACTTCCAGAGCCTCCGGGCCACAGCGACCACAACAGGCGCACAGCCCGAGCTGATGGCGCAGATCGCGCATGGTTCGCGCCCCGCCCTGAACAACGGCGCGGCGGATGTCGTGATCGGTGACGGCGTGGCAGAGGCAGATGTACATGGCAACCCTCCGTGTGGATGGTTGCAGTCTGAATGCAAATGCGACTGATTGTCAATTAGAAATGCAGGGCTACTTGCCGGGTCGCACCAGGCCACCCAGACCGGCCTCCTCCAGCGCCCTGTTCAACCGCCGGCGGACATCCGCCGGATTCTCCAGGGTGAACGCCTCCTCCACCAGGGCGGTGGCCTGCTGGCGGGTAAAACTGCGGATCACCCACTTGACCCGCAGCAGGCTCGAGACGCTCATGCTCAGCCCCTGCACGCCCAGCCCCAGCAACAGGATGGCCGATGCGGGGTCGCCGGCCATGGCACCGCAGACACTCACCGGGCAATCATTGCGCTGACCGGCTTCCACCACCTGGCGCACTGCCTGCAGCACCGCCGGATGAAGTTCGTCGTAGAGGCCCGCCACCCGGGAGTTGTTGCGATCCACCGCCAGCAGGTACTGGGTGAGATCGTTGCTGCCAATGGAGAGAAAGTCCACACGCCGGGCGAGGCTGTCCGCCTGGTACACCGCCGAGGGCACCTCGATCATCACCCCGACCTCGGGCATGGTGCCGATATCGATCCCCTCTTCCTCGAGCTCCTCGCGGGCACGCTCCAGCAGCACCCGCGCCTCGTCCACCTCCTGGACGCGGCTGATCATGGGCAGCAGGATACGCAGGTTGCCGCAGTTGGCATTGGCCCGCAGCATCGCCCGCAGCTGGGTCAGGAAGATTTCCGGGTGATCCAGCGTCAGGCGAATGCCCCGCCAGCCGAGAAACGGGTTCTCCTCCCGGACCGGGAAATAGGGCAAGGGCTTGTCGCCACCCACGTCCAGGGTGCGCAGCACCACCGGCCGCGGCACGAAGGGCTCCAGCACCTGGCGGTAGACCACGGTCTGCTCGTCTTCCCCGGGAAAGCGCTCGCGCACCATGAAGGGGAATTCGGTGCGGTGCAGACCAATGCCATCGCAGCCACTGGCCAGCGACGAGGTGATGTCTGCCATGAGGCCGGTATTGGCGTACAGCCCCATGCGGAAACCGCAGGGCGTCTGCGCCGGCGCGTCCTTGAGCACCTGAAGTTCCTCGGACAGCTCCGCATCTTCCTTGAGCAGGCGCCGATACTCCTTGCGCACCCGCTTGTCCGGATCAATGTGGACGCGGCCCGTATAGCCATCGGCGATCAGCTGCTTGTTCTCCAGCCGCCCGACAGGCAGCTCGGCCACACCCATGACCGCGGGGATGTTCAGTGCCCGCGCGAGGATGGCCACGTGGGAGTTGCCGGAGCCACGCGCGGTGACCACCCCTTTGAGCCGTTCCGTGGGGATCTCCGCAAGCTGCGAGGCGCTGATCTCCTCGCCCACCAGGATGGTGCCCTCGGGCACCTCGCGGCTGTCGCCGCTGTCCATCTGCAGGCGCATGAGAATGCGCCGCCCCACGTCGCGGATGTCGCTGGCGC
>SKYZ01000393.1 GCA_007127625.1 Aquisalimonas sp.
AGGAGGTCCACCACGCCCAGTAGAACACGGTCCAGCCGTGCATGAAGCCTTCATCCTCGCGGCCCACCCAGTTGCTGAGCGGCACCACCTGCGCCAGATAATGCCCGACGCTGGTGACGCTGTTAGCCAGGATGCTCACGGTCGAGCCGGCGATGAGAACAAAGGCGCCGAGCAGGGCGAACATGATCATGTTCAGTGCACTGAGCCGTTTCACGCCACCGTGGATACCCAGCAGGATGGAGATCAGGGCGATGCCGGTGATTACCGCGATGAGAGTGACGGTGGTGCCGGTTCCTCCAGGGAAGCCCCAGACCTCAGCCATGCCGGCCGCGGCCTGTTCCGCACCATAGCCCAAGGATGTGGCCAGGCCGAACATGGTGGCAAATACGGCCAATATATCGATTACGTGGCCGGGCCAGCCCCAGACACGATCGCCCAGCAGCGGAAAGAACGCGGAGCGGATGGTCAACGGCAAACCGTAGTTGAAGCTGAAGAAGGCCAGAGACACGGCAACCGTGCCGTAGATGGCCCACGGATGAAAACCCCAGTGAAAGAGGGTAGCGGCCATGGCCATGCCTTGCATGCCATCTTCACCGCCTTCCATCCCGAAGGGCGGGTTGAAGAAGTGGAAGAACGGCTCGAGAACACCAAAGAACATCAGGCCGATGCCCATGCCGGCAGCGAACAGCATGCCGAACCAGGCGCCGTAGGAGAATTCCGGCTTGGCCTGTGGCCCGCCCAGGCGTATCCGGCCCATGGGGGACAGCATGAGGATCAGGCAGAAGATCACAAACAGGTTGGCGGCACCCATGTAGACCCAGTCAAAGGTGCTCTCCAGCCACAGCCGCGTGTTTGACAGCCCTTCTTCCGCGGTATCCGGAAAGATCAGGGCAAAGGCGACGGCAAGGACGATGCCGACTGAGGTTACGAAGAATACCGGGTTGTGCAGTTCCAGACCCAGAGGCCGGACGTTATCCTGTCCGACCTCGTAGTCTGTCTCCACGACCGGGTTGTCGTCGTCAGGGCTCTGATTCTGATCAGTCACGACTTTCTCCCGAATGATTTGTTTGAACGGACGACGGACGGGATTGATCCATATCAGTGCCCGGCGTCGCATTTCGAGGTTACGGTGATTGGTTTCTGGCTCGACACCGTTTGTTACTTTGGTTCATCGTGCGGGTGTGGTCAAACGGCAACCCCCCGTTCTCCTGCGCTGCAGAAGGAACCTGCCGACGAAATGACCCTGAAACCGTCGTGTTCGGGTAGATTGTCGATGCCCATACCAAGCGATCGGCGATGACCCAGAGGAGACAGGAATGAGCCGGGTGAGAACGGTGCTGCGGTGGCTGTTGCCCGTGGTCATTCTGGGCGTGGCGGCGGCCGTGACGGCGCTGCTCATCTCAACGCGCCCGGAGGTGCCCGCAGAACCGGCGCAGGAGCAGGCATGGCCGGTGACGACAGTGGACGTGGAGATTGCTGCGCATCGTCCGGTGCTGCGGCTGCAGGGCTTTCTCGAATCGCCGGCCACCGCCACGCTCACTGCCGCGGTCAATGCCGATGTCACCGCCGTGCCCATTCGCGAGGGGGATACTGCGGCTGCAGGCGATGCGCTGGTCCGGCTGGATGACGAGGAGCAGCGGCTGGCCCTGGAGGAGCGGGACGCTGACGTGGCCGAGTTGCGCTCCCAGCGCAGCGTGGAGGAGCAGCGGGTTGCAATGGACCGCCAGGAACTGGCCTGGGAAGAAGATCTGCTGGCGCTGTTCGACCGGGAAGTGGAGCGCCTTGAAGACCTCTCCCGGGACCAGTTCGCTTCGCCGTCGGACCTGGAGCGAGCGCAGCAGGAACGGACACGGCAGCGCCTGGCAGTGGCGCAGCGACGTTTCGCCGTGGACACGGCCGGCCAGCGCCTGGAGCAACTGGATGCACGCCTGGAGCGCGCCCGCACGCTGCGTGACCGGGCGGCGCTGGATCTGGCGCGCACGGATCTGCGGGCCCCCTTCGATGCCCGGGTCGCCGAGGTGCTGGTGGCGCCGGGCGATCGGGTGGCGCCGGGTGAGGCATTGCTGCAGCTCTATGACGTGTCCGCACTGGAGATCCGCGCCACGGTGCCCCGGCACGCCCTCGGCCCGCTGAGGCTTGCTGCCGCCGGCACAGGGGTGGATGCCAGCGCCGAGGTGGATGGGCAGCGGGTTCCCGTCGCGCTGTCGCGGTTCTCCGGTCGGGCGGATCCGGGGCAGGGTGGGGTGGATGCGCTGTTCGACGTCACCGCACGGGGCGACGAGCTCGTTCTGGGCCGTTTCGCCAGCCTTGAGGTGCTGCTGCCTCCGGAACCGGATTCCATTCTTCTGCCGTTCGAAGCGCTCTACGATGCCGGACGGGTCTACCGCGTCGAGGCCGACCGCATGCAGGCGGTGGACGTGCAGCGCATCGGTCAGGCGCGTCTGCCGAACGGTGAGCGCGGGGTGCTGGTACGTGCCTCGGGCCTTTCCAGCGGGGATCGGGTGGTCGCCACACAGATCCCCCAGGCCATGGATGGCGTCCGGGTGCAGGTGATGGAGCAGTGAGCGCGACATGATCTCTTCATCTGGTGAGTCCTGGCTGGCCTGGCTTGCACGCCATCCGGTGGCCGCGAATCTGATCATGCTGCTGATGATGGTCTCCGGGCTGTGGTCGCTGCAGCAGCTCAACACCCAGTTCTTCCCCACCTTCGAGCTGGATTTCGTCACCGTGCAGGTGGAGTGGCGTGGCGCCACGGCGGAGGAAGTCGCCGACGCCGTCACCTCGCCGCTGGAGGAGGAGCTGCGCGACGTGGACGGCCTGCGTGAGCTGACCTCCACGTCCGCCGAGGGCTCCGCCACCATTGTTCTGGAGTTCCGTGAAGGCACGGACATGACCCAGGCGACGGAGTCGGTCAAGGACCGTGTCTCCGGCGTGCGCAACCTGCCCGAAGACTCCCGCGAGCCCACCATCAGCCGGGTACTCCGCTACGATCCGGTGGCGCGGCTGCTGGTCAGCGGTGACCTGAATACACGGGAAGTCCGCGAGCTCAGCCGGATGCTCGAGGAAGAACTCCTGGAACGGGGGGTGACCCGGGTCCAGCTCACGGGCCTGGCGGAGCAGGAGATCAGCATCGATGTTGATCAGCATCGCCTCAACGATCTGGGTCTGTCCTTTGCGGATCTGGCCGGGCGGGTGGACGCGCAGAGCCGGGACGTGCCAGCCGGGGAGGCCGGTGAGCGCGACGTGGCGCGGCAGCTCCGGGGCATTGACCAGGCCCGGTCGCTGCGGGCCTTCGAGGCTCTGCCCATTCCCCTGGATGGTGGTCGTTCCGTGGCCCTGGGTGATCTCGCCTCCATCACGCGGCAGGCCCGGGACAACGAGATCGAGCTACGCGTCGCTGAAGGCGATGCCGTGGAAATCCTGGTGGAGCGGGCCGAGGACGAGGACGCCCTGGCGGCGGCCCGCGTGCTGGACGCCTACTTGCAGGAACGCCGGCCGACGCTGCCGGAGACGGTGAACCTGCAGGTCTTCGACGAGTTCTGGCAGTTCATCAGCGAACGCATCACCCTGCTGCTGCAGAACGGGCTCGGCGGCCTGCTGCTGGTGATCGGCGTGCTGCTGGCGTTTCTGTCCTCGCGCATGGCGTTCTGGGTGACGCTGGGCATCCCCACCTCCTTCCTCGCCGCGCTGACCGTGCTGTTCCTCACCGGCGGCAGCATCAACATGATGAGCCTGTTCGCCTTCATCATGGCACTGGGCATCATTGTCGATAACGCCGTGGTGGTGGGCGAAAACGCCTATAGTCGCTTCCAGAATGGCGAAGGGCCGGCAGAAGCGGCCATCAACGGCGCGCGTCGCATGTTCGTGCCGGTGATGGCGGCCTCCCTCACCACCATCGCCGCATTCCTGCCGTTGATGATCATCGGCGGGCCCATCGGCAATATTCTGTTCGATATTCCCCTGGTGGTGGTATGCGTAATCATTGCCGCCATCATCCAGGCGTTCTTCATCCTGCCCGGTCACCTGCGGCGCTCCTTCGAGCGGGCCGAACGCCGGGCGCCGAATCGATACCGACAGGCCACCGATAACGCCTTCAACAGGTTCCGGGACGGCCCGTTCCGTCGCGCCGTGGAACTGTCCATCCGCAATCCCTGGGCCACCATGGCCATGCCGGTGGCGCTGTTGGTGGTGGCCATCGGGCTGGTGGCCGGTGGCCGCCTGGACTTCACGTTCTTCCCCTCGGTGGAAGGTGAAACGGTGCACGCCAACGTGACGTTCGCACCGGGCACGCCGAGGGCCCGCGTGGAGGCATACCTGGACCGGCTGGAGGAATCGCTGCTGGCCACGAACGAGGAACTGGGCGGCGACATCCTGCGCACCCGCGTGGCCCGTACCGGCAGCACCATCGCCTCGGATCCGGCGGACACGCGCTTTGGTGAGAACTACGGTGGCATGTTCGTGGAACTCAGCCCCCCGGATGAACGCGGCGTGCGCAATCGCGCCTTCATCCGGGCCTGGGAGGATAACGCCCCGCAGGCACCGGGGCTGGAGAACCTTGTGATCCGCGAACGCGGGCAGGGGCCGCCCGGCGCGGACATTGACGTACGGATCACGGGGGCACCGCCGGAGCAGCTCAAGGCGGCGTCCCTGGAGGTGCAGGCGGATCTGCGCCAGCGCCCGGGTGTGTCGGGAATCACCGACGACCTTCCGTACGGCCCGGAGCAATGGGTGCACCGTCTCAACGATCAGGGGCGTGCGCTGGGCCTGTCGGCGGTGGATCTCAGCAACCAGCTCCGTGACGCCTATGGCGGCGTGCTGGCCCAGATCTTCCAGCACCGGCGTGATGAAGTCGAAGTCTGGGTGCGGCTCGCAACCGCGGAGCGCGACGCGCTGGCGAGTCTGGAGGATTTCCGGATCCGGACCCCGGATGGCAACACGGTACCCCTGGGCAACGTGGCCGATCTGGAGACCCGTCGCAGTTTCGCGTCCCTGCGTCATTTTGACGGCCGTCTGGCAGTGCGCCCCACCGCGGATGTGGACGCCCAGGTGGCCAATGCCAACCGCATTCGCGCTGACCTGGAAGAGAATCTGTTGCCGCAACTGCGCGAGCGCTACGGGGTTCAGACCGCCTTCGAGGGGCAGGCGGCGGATCAGGAGGAAACACTGGCGGACATGCGCGCCGGGCTGGTACTCGCGCTGGCATTGATCTATCTGGTGCTGGCGTTCGTGTTCTCGTCCTATGGGTGGCCACTGCTGGTCATGGCCGTGATTCCCTTCGGCGTTGTAGGAGCCTTCTTCGGCCATTGGGCCTTCGGCCTGGATCTCACGATTCTCTCCCTGTTCGGGCTGTTCGGGTTGTCGGGGATCGTGGTGAACAACAGCATCATCCTGGTGACCTTCTACCGGGAGATCCGCGACCAGAGCCCGGACGCACCCGTGGAGCATGCCTTGACCGAGGCGTCGCGCCTGCGCCTGCGGCCGGTGCTGGTGACGACCCTGACCACCATCGGCGGCCTGTCGCCATTGCTGTTCGAGACCTCGGTCCAGGCGCAGTTCCTGATTCCCATGGCCATCGCCATCGCCTTCGGCCTGGCCGTGGCCTCGCTGATCGTGCTGTTCCTGGTACCCGCCATGCTCGCCGTGTATGAAAACGCCGCGGCAAGGCTGCAGTTGACGTCTTCCGGCGCGCCAGCTGAGCAGTAAGATCGAAAGAGTATATGCATATAACCCAGGAATCTATATAATCCGGGTCATGCCCGCGCCGTCACGGCGCGGGATCCGGTGGTCAAAGAAGGAGAGGTGTTCATGACCATTGATTGGGCCGCATTCACACCCTGGTCGGCGCTGGCCGGAGGTGTCCTCATCGGGCTGGCGGCAGCCCTGTTCCTCCTGGTCAACGGGCGCATTGCCGGGATCAGCGGCATCGTCGGCGGCCTGCTGACCCCCTCACGCGGTGATGTTGCCTGGCGCGTCGCCTTCGTCGCGGGCATGGTCGGTGCGCCCCTGGTCTGGCTTGCGGTCACCAGTCTGCCGGCCATCCGTATCGAGGCAGGCTATCCCATGCTCATCGCTGCCGGACTGATCGTGGGGATCAGTACCCGCTACGGCGCGGGCTGCACCAGTGGCCACGGGGTGTGCGGCATCTCACGGCTGTCACCACGCTCGCTGGTGGCCACTGTGGCATTCATGGCCACGGGGTTTGGCACCGTCTACGTGCTCCGGCACATGATCGGAGGGTGAGCCGATGCTGCTGACACTTGTTTCTGCGCTGGTTGTCGGTCTCATCTTCGGGACCGGGTTGCTGGTTTCCGGCATGGCCAACCCGGAGAAGGTCCTGGGATTTCTCGATCTTGCCGGCCACTGGGATCCGTCCCTGGCGCTGGTTATGGTGGGTGCCATAGCGACCGCTTTCGTCGCCTTCCGGCTTGCGTCACGACGCGAGCGCACGTTCCTGGGTGATCCGCTGCGTGTGCCCACGCGTAATGATATCGACGGCCGGTTGCTGCTCGGTGCCCTGGGCTTCGGTATCGGCTGGGGCATGGCAGGCTTTTGTCCCGGCCCGGCCCTGGTGGCCCTGGGTGCCGGCGAGCTCAAGGCCATGGTGTTCGTGGTGGCCATGCTGGCCGGCATGGGTCTGTTCGAACTCATCGAGCGGGCTCGGCAGGCATGACCCCACTGATCCCCGGCTGGCTGCGTGGCTACGGCCGCAGCCAGCTTCCCGGGGACCTGGTCGCCGCCCTGGTGGTGACCATGCTGCTGGTGCCCCAGGGGCTGGCCTACGCGGCGCTGGCCGGACTGCCGCCTCAGCTGGGCCTGTACGCAAGCCTCGCGCCCCTGGTGGCGTATGCGGTGCTGGGATCCTCGATGGTCATGTCCGTGGGGCCGGTGGCAGTGGCGTCCCTGATGACCGCATCGGCGCTGGCGCCCCTGGCCACACCGGGGAGCCCCGAGTACATCGCCGGCGCCATTCTCCTGGCCCTGCTGTCCGGCTTGATGCTGTTCGCCTTCGGCATGCTGCGCATGGGGAATCTTGCCCGCCTGCTCAGTCACCCGGTGGTCAGCGGCTTCATCTCGGGGGCTGCACTGCTGATCGTCATCGGTCAACTTCGGCCTCTGCTTGGCGTGGACGCGGAGGGACAGACGGCGCGGGAACTGCTTGCCAGTCTGGCCGTTTCGATTCCCGAGATGAATCCACTGGCTGTGGCCATCGGCGGCAGTGTCCTGCTGCTGCTGTTTGCTGCACGCGCATATCTGCCCTCTCTGTTGCAGGCGCTGGGGGCGAGTGCGGATGCATCGGCGCTGCTGGCCCGGCTGGCACCCATGGTGGCCGTGCTTGCGGCCGCGGGGGCAGTGGCCGTTCTGGGCCTGGAGAACCGCCTCGAAGTGGTGGGTCCGTTGCCGGCGGGGTTGCCTGTGTTGGTATGGCCCGAACTGGATCCGGGCATGATCCGGCAGTTGTTGTTGCCGGCGCTGGTCATCGGCCTGATCGGCTTCGTCGAGAGCGTCGCCATTGCCCAGGCCTTCGCCCGGAAGCGCGGCCAACGCATCGATCCGGACGCCGAGCTGCGCGGGCTGGGTGCGGCCAACGTGGTCAGCGCGTTCTCCGGTGCCTTTCCCGTCACGGGAGGTTTCTCGCGCACGGCGGTGAATGCCGATGCCGGCGCACGAACGCCTCTTGCGGGCGTTTTCGCAGCGTTCATGATCGCCCTGGTGCTGCTCTTCGCCACCGGCTTGTTCCGTGCTCTCCCCATGACCGTCCTGGCGGCGGTGATCATCGTGGCCGCCATCGGGCTGGTGGACTGGTCCGGACTGCGGCGCGTCTGGCGCCATGATCGCGCCGAGGGGCTGGCCTTTGCGGGGACGGCGGTGGGCGTGCTCGCCCTGGGTGTGGAGTGGGGCGTGATCACGGGTGTGGCTCTTTCCCTGGTGCCGCTGGTCTGGCGTGTCAGCCATCCCCACCTGGCGG
>SKYZ01000286.1 GCA_007127625.1 Aquisalimonas sp.
CTGCAGGGCAACCACCATGGTGTCCACGGCGGTGACGAAGTTGTGCACTTCGTCGAGATAGAGTGCGCCGTCGCCGTCACCGGTGTTGTCGATGACGGCCTGCAGATCCGGGGCGAGGAGCTCTTCCCAGGTGCGCCTGACTTCACGGTAGTGGCGCCCCGGCGCAGCGCCCGCGGCTTCCGTGGTCTTGGTCAGGGCCGGGGCCTCCAGGATGGCGTCGAACTGCTGCCTGGCCGCACTGATGTCGGTGTCGGGCGCATCCGCTTGCAGCAGCGCCGCAATGCGGTACGACTGCATGCGCAGTGAGCCGGCCTTGTTGATGGCAGCGGCGTCGTCCTGCGCCGTTTCCGCGATATAGATGGATGCCCCCATGCTGAACAGCGCCAGGACCGTCATGGCAAGCAGGATGAGTCCGAGCCTCAGGCGCAGGGACCGGGGACGATCCTCTCGTGTTCTTCGCGAGTTCAGTGGCATACCTCTAATGCGTCAAGAAAAGTCCATGAGTTGAATCGGGGATACCACATGGGGGTGAGCGGGAACAGAAAAACAACCACTTAGGATCGTTTGCGATTTAATTAATAAGAGATATGTGCATGATTATGCACGATTTGGCCGAATGAATTATTTGATCGCAATCAAGACTTTCATCTGTTTGTATCCATAACGTTGCCACCCGACCGGGCCACCCGCAAACCACGACAGCAGGGGAGTGTATGGCGACCCAAAGGTTCAAGCAGTACTCGGTTCTGTCCATGAACACCTTCGCCTTCACGATGATGTTCATGGTCTGGACCATGTTCGGCGAGATCGGGGTACCGATCCAGGAGGAGTTGGGGCTGTCCAACACGCAGTTCGGCATCCTCACCTCCCTGCCGATCCTCACCGGTTCGCTGATGCGTCTGCCCCTGGGAGCGTGGACGGACAAGTACGGCGGACGCCCGGTGTTCTTCATCCTTATGCTTTGCGTGTTGCCTGCTGTCTGGCTGGTGCAGTTCGCCACTGAATACTGGCAGCTACTGATCATCGGCGCCTTCGTCGGCCTGGCCGGTGGCTCGTTCTCCGTGGGGATCGCCTACACCGCCAAGTGGTTCGAGCGCGGCAAACAGGGGCTGGCCATGGGCATCTTCGGGGCCGGTAACGCCGGTGCCGCAGTGACCAAGTACCTGGCTCCCACCATCATCGTGGTGCTGAGCTGGCAGGCGGTGGCGAACATCTATGCGGCCATCGTTGCCATTACCGCCATCCTGTTCTGGTTCTTCACCTTCACCGAACCGCAGCTCAAGGACCCGAACAAGAAGTCCCCCACTCTGCGCGAGCAGGCCAGGGTGCTGAACGACCCCAAGGTCTGGAAGTACTGCCAGTACTACTCGGTGGTGTTCGGCGGTTACGTGGGTGTGTCCCTCTACCTGACGCGTTACTACATGCTGGAGTACGGCGTGGGCATCCAGCTCGCCGCCCTCATCGCCACCATTTTCGTGCTGCCTTCGGGGGTCATTCGCGCCTTCGGTGGCTATCTCTCCGACAGGTTCGGCGCGCATACCGTGACCTGGGTGTGCATGTGGGCGAGCCTGATCAGCTTCTTCTTCATGTCCTACCCGCCCACCGAGTACACCATTCAGCAGATGGGCGGGGAGACACTGACCTTTACCCTGTCCATGCCGGTGTGGCTGTTCACCACGCTGCTCTTCATCGTCGGCATCGCCTGGGGTATCGGCAAGGCATCGGTGTTCAAGTACCTCTCCGACGAATACGACCACAACCTGGGTCTGGTGTCGGGCATGGTGGGCCTGTTCGGCGGCCTGGGTGGCTTTCTGTTGCCACCGATGTTCGGCGCGCTGATCGACTTCACCGGTATCACCACTAGCATCTGGATGCTGTGTTTCGGCTTCACCCTGGTCTCCGTGGTCTGGATGTGGTGGACCGAACGGCGTCAGCCCGTACTCACGCGGGACCGCTACCATCAGCCATCCGTCCGCAGTGAACTCTCCGGACAGACTGACTGATCACTTCCCATTGCCGGGGACGTGGCGCCCCGGCCACCTGCGACAGCGGCACAGGAGACAGACAAAAGTGGCCTGGAACAGCGATATCCACGACTGGAACCCCGAGGACACGGAATTCTGGGAGCGGCAAGGCAAGAAGGTCGCCTACCGCAACCTCTGGATCTCCATCCCCAATCTCCTGATGGGTTTTGCCGTCTGGATGATGTGGGGGATGATCACGGTGCAGATGATGAACATCGGCTTCCCCTTCTCGGAGCGGGAGATGTTCACCATCACGGCGATCGCCGGTTTCACCGGTGCCACGCTGCGGATTCCGGCGTCGTTCTTCATTCGTATCGCCGGCGGGCGCAACACCATCTTCTTCAGCACCGCGCTGCTGATGATCCCGGCCATCGGGGCCTATTTCGCGCTGCAGAGTACCGACACGCCGTTGTGGGTGTTCCAGCTGCTGGCGTTCCTCTCCGGCATCGGCGGCGGTAATTTCGCCTGCTCCATGAGCAATATCTCCTCGTTCTTCCCCAAGCACCAGCAGGGTCTGGCCCTGGGGCTGAATGCGGGCATCGGCAATTTCGGTGTCACCACCATGCAGATCGTCATTCCGCTGGTGATGACTGCCGCCGTGTTCGGTGCGCTCTCCGGCGAACCCATGCCGCTGGACAGCAGCAGCGGCACTATTCTCGGGCGCATCGAGGCTGGCACGGACACCTGGATCCAGAACGCCGGACTGGTCTGGTTCCTGGTGTTGATCCCGCTGGTGGGGGCGGCCTGGTTCGGCATGAACAACCTGCGCACGGTCACGCCGGAGCCGGGCAATCCCGTCACCGCCTTCGGCAAGATCCTCGGCCTCTACGGCGTGGCCTTCGTCACCGCCGGGCTGGGCCTGTATCTCTTCCTGCCGCAGCCCTACGGCGCCGGCGTGTTGAACGTCTGGGTGGCGCTGGTGCTGGTGATTCTGGCCACGCTGTTCCTGATGCGCATGCTGCCCGGCGGGATCGGCGCGGGCATGGCCAACCAGTTCGCCATCTTCAAGGACAAGCACACCTGGTCCATGACCTGGCTGTACATCGTCACCTTCGGCTCGTTCATCGGCTTCTCGGCGGCGCTGCCGCTGTCCATTGAGGTGATCTTCGGCTACCGGTGGGTCGAGGAGGGTGGCGAGGTGATCCGCCAGTCCAACCCGGATGCTCCCAGCGCCCTGACCTATGCCTGGATCGGCGCCTTCGTCGGTGCCCTGATTCGCCCGCTCGGTGGCTGGATCTCGGACAAGGTGGGTGGCGCACTGGTGACCCAGGTGATCTCGGCGGTGATGGTGGTGGCCTCCGTGGCGGTGGGGTACGTCATGTCCCTGGCCTACGGCACCGAGGCGCCGCAGGACTATTTCTGGATCTTCCTGCTCCTGTTCATCGTGATCTTCGCCGCCTCCGGCATTGGCAACGGTTCCACCTTCCGCACCATCGGCGTGCTGTTCAATCAGCAGCAGAAGGGCCCGGTGCTGGGCTGGACCTCGGCCGTTGCCGCCTACGGTGCGTTCGTTGCCCCGCGGGTCATGGGCGAGCAGATTGAGGCCGGGACGCCGGAGCTGGCCATGTACGGCTTTGCCGTGTTCTATCTCCTCGGCATGGCCATTAACCACTGGTTCTACCTGCGGCGGAACGCCTACGCCCGCAATCCCTGAAACGGGGAGGCTCCGATGCGGTTCAAGGCCCCGCTCATTGGCGGGGCCTTTTGTTGCCAATTGGATGCATGGTTAACAGGAGACTCAAGGCGTAATTAATGAGAGTTATAAGAAATAACTAAAACGAGGTAGTTTTTCGCTTTTTTCCGCCGTTGAGGCCATTCCTTGATCTCAGTCAAACGTCTACTCCGTTCTTCTCGTTAGCGTCCGTCCCAAGAGGTACTCCCCGGTCCATGAGTCGGCCGGGATTCAATTTGCAACCACCTTTCGGGAGGGGCGACTGTGGCCTTGAACCGCGATATAGAGAACTGGAATCCGGAAGATACCGAGTTCTGGGAAAGTCAGGGCAAACGGATTGCGTACCGCAACCTGTGGATCTCCATCCCCAATCTGCTGATGGGCTTCGCCGTCTGGCTGATGTGGGGCATGATCACGGTCCAGATGATGAACCTGGGCTTCGGGTTCACCGAGTTGCAGATGTTCACCGTCACGGCCATCGCCGGCTTCACGGGTGCGACCCTTCGCATCCCGGCGTCGTTCTTCATCCGTATCGCCGGCGGGCGCAACACCATTTTCTTCAGCACCGCGTTGCTGATGATCCCGGCGTTCGGGGCCTACTTCGCCCTGCAGAATCCGGATACCCCGTTGTGGGTGTTCCAGCTCCTTGCGTTCCTCTCCGGCATCGGCGGCGGCAACTTCGCCTGCTCCATGAGCAACATCTCCACGTTCTTCCCCAAGCACCAGCAGGGTCTGGCCCTGGGGCTGAACGCCGGGCTCGGCAATTTCGGCGTCACCACCATGCAGATTGTCATTCCGCTGGTGATGACCGCCGCCGTGTTCGGGGCGCTGTCGGGGAATCCGCTGCCGCTGGAGAGTAGCAGCGGCACCATTCTCGGCCGCATCGAGGCAGGCACGGACACCTGGATCCAGAACGCCGGCCTGGTCTGGGGGCTGGTGCTGATTCCGCTGGTGATCGCCGCCTGGTTCGGCATGAACAACCTGCGCACGGTGACGCCGAACCCCGGCCATCCGCTGGCGGCCTTCGGCAAGATTGGTGGCCTCTATCTGGCAGCACTGCTGACCTCCGGTATCGGCCTGTGGCTGTTCCTGCCGCAACCGGTGGGCCTGGATCTGCTCAACGTCTGGGTGGCCCTGGTGCTGGTGATCATCGCCACCCTGATGATCATGCGGGTGATGCCGGCCGGGATCGGTGCCGGCATGGCGACGCAGTTCGCCATCTTCAAGGACAAGCACACCTGGTCCATGACCTGGCTGTACATCGTCACCTTCGGCTCGTTCATCGGCTTCTCGGCGGCGCTGCCGCTGTCCATCGAGGTGATCTTCGGGAACATGTGGGTGCCCACCGACGATGGTGGTGTGGAGCGCGTCTCCAACCCCGATGGCCCGAGCGCGCTCACTTACGCCTGGATCGGCCCGTTCGTCGGCGCCCTGATTCGCCCTCTGGGTGGCTGGGTCTCCGACAAGGTGGGCGGCGCGCTGGTCACCCAGGTGATCTCGGCGGTGATGGTGGTGGCCTCCGTGGCGGTGGGGTACGTCATGTCCCTCGCCTACGGCACCGAGGCGCCGCACGAGTACTTCTGGATCTTCCTGGTGCTGTTCATCGTGATCTTTGCCGCCTCCGGCATCGGCAATGGCTCCACCTTCCGCACCATCGGCGTGCTGTTCAATCAGCAGCAGAAGGGGCCGGTGCTGGGCTGGACCTCGGCCGTCGCCGCCTACGGCGCCTTCGTCGCGCCCCGGGTGATGGGTGAGCAGATCCAGGCGGGCACGCCGGAGCTGGCCATGTATGGCTTCGCCGCTTTCTACGCCGTCGGTCTGATCATCAACCACTGGTTCTACCTGCGTCGCAACGCCTACGCGAAGAACCCCTGATCGTGCGACGGGACGCTCTTGCGCGGTGCCCTGTGCGGCACCGCGCCGGGGGCGGCAACGCTGGTTCATTTTTCACACGGGGACTTGAGCAATGTCCGAGTCAGCAGCAGTCAACGTCAAGGGAAGCCGGATAAGGACGCTGATTGTCACGGCCTTCGGCTTCTTCATGGGGATCTCCGGGATCGCCCTGTTCGGGCCCACGGCTGCCCATCTGCGGGAGCCCATGGAGCTTACTGCCACCCAGGTCGGTTGGCTGGTGGCCATGCCGGCGCTCAGCGGTGCGCTGATCCGCGTCATATTCGGTGCCTGGGCCGATGCCACCGGTGGGAAGATTCCCTTCCTGTCCCTGCTCGGCATCATGCTGGGCGCCATGGCCATCCTGGTGTTCATCCTGTTCGCCTATTACCCGGATGACCTGGGGCCGCAGTTCTACCCGCTGCTGCTGCTGCTGGGTGCGGTGATCGGCTTCGGCGTGGACACCTTCTCCGTGGGCATTCCCATGAATGCCTACTGGAATCCCATGCGCAAGCAGGGCACTGCATTGGGAGTGTTCGCCGGGTTCGGTAACGCCGGCGCGGGGGCATTCACCCTGTTCGTGCCGTTTCTGGTGGCGGCGCTGACCCTGCCCGGCGCGTATCTGTTCTGGATCATCCTGGTCGGGATCGCGTTCGTGCTGGTGGCGGTGTTCGCGCAGAACGCGCCGTACTTCCAGCTGCACCAGCGCGACGGCGTCCCGCGGGCCGAGGCCGAGGCCATTGCCAAGAAGTTCGGCCAGGAGGCGTTTCCAAGGGAAAGCCTGTGGCCGGCGCTTTTCGAGGCGGCGAGAGCCTGGCGCAACTGGGCGCTGGTGCTGACCTACTTCGTCTCCTTCGGCGGCTTTCTGGCCCTCACGGCCTGGCTACCCACCTACTGGTACAGCTACCACGGCATGACCGCCACCATGGCCGGCAGCCTGGCGGCGGCCTTCGGTATCTGGACGGGGCTGATCCGTGTGCCGGGCGGCGCCCTGGCGGATCTGCTGGGGGGTGAGCCCACCAATTTCCTGGCCTTCGGGCTCGCCTTCATCGGCTCCATCACGCTGGTCTTCGCCGACGGTGCCGGGCCGGCGTTCCTGGGCAGCATGCTCATTGCCACGGGCTTCGGGATCTCCAATGCCGCGCAGTTCAGCCTGGTGCCCATCTACTTGCCCCGCGCCATCGGCGGCGCTGCGGGCTGGATCGGGGGCCTGGGCGGCTTCGGTGGCACGGCTTTCCCGCCGATCATGGGCATGTTCGTCGACTGGCAGGGCGAACAGGGCTACGCCAACGGTTTCATGGTGTTCGCGCTCCTGTCGCTGATGAGCATCGGGATCATGATCCTGCTGCGGGCAACCCGTGGCGGCGTTGCGGCGTCGGTGGCGGCGGCGGATGAACGCGCCGCGAAGAAGGGGGCCACGGTCCCGGATACCGGCCCCGGCGACGCGGCAGCGCAGCCGGATAAAACCTGAGACGACGACGGAGGTCGATGGCCATGAGCAAGATCATTGTGGGGACGGACGGTTCGGAATGCGCCCAGCGTGCCCTGCGCTGGGCCGTGAACGAGGCGCGCCTGCGGGCCTGTCCGGTGCATGTCATCTACGCCGTGGATTGGCGGGTGTTCAAGGAGGCCGTTTTCATCACTCCCTCGCAGAAGGAGGTGGATGAAGAGGCCCAGGGTGTGCTGGACCGGGCGGTCGCTGATCTGGGCGACGTCAGTGACGTCGACGTCAGGACCCGGGTCATGCATGTCGACGACAGGCACGGCCCATCGACGGTGATGCTGGCTGCCGCCGACGAAGAGGGTGACCTGGTCGTGGTTGGCACCCGGGGCAGTGGTGCGGTGAAAGGGGCGCTCATCGGCTCCATCAGTCATCGCCTTTTGCATTTCGCGCATTGTCCCGTTGTGGTGATTCCGTGACTCGGGGTCTTGAGATCAATTTCGGCAATTATTCCGTGAAGATCAGTGCGAATACCCCGGAAGGGATATGGTCATGGAGGCCTTTTTTCGGGCCGTATCGTTTCCGGCGGCGATTCGCGCCATGACTGGAGCGGAGTTGATTTGAGTCAACGTTTGTAACCGGGCTCACGGGTAGTTTTTAGTCCGGAAATCGGCTCTCGGGTCGGGTTGTTAAGAGGCAGGAGATTAACTATGAGTTTCTTTCTGGACAGACTGACGTTCTTCCAGCGCACCAAAGAGGAGTTCTCCGATGGCCACGGCGTGGTCACGGACGAGCCCAGGCGCTGGGAAGATGCCTACCGCAGCCGCTGGCAGCACGACAAGGTCGTGCGCTCCACCCACGGGGTGAACTGCACCGGCGCCTGTAGCTGGAAGATCTACGTCAAGAACGGTCTGGTCAC
>SKYZ01000197.1 GCA_007127625.1 Aquisalimonas sp.
ACAGCCAGTATCCGCTGGTCCTGAACACCGGTCGCGTCCTGGAGCACTGGCACACCGGCACCATGACGCGCCGCTCCAGCGCCCTGCACAGCATCAGCCCCGAGGGCAGGGTGGAGATTCACCCGGAGAATGCCGCCGGCCGAGGCATTGGTGACGGCGACTGGGTCGAAGTGCGCTCACGGCGGGGTGCCATTACCATGCGTGCCCGCGTCGACGACCGCGTGGCCCGGGGCAGCGTGTTCGTGCCCATGCACTTCCGCGAGGCCTGCGCCAACGTCCTGACACACCCTGCAGTGGATCCGTACGGCAAGATTCCGGGGTTCAAGTACTGCGCGGTGGAGGTCGAGCCGGCGGACGTGCGGGATCAGTCGTAACCGGGGCGCGGCTTGCGCCGCTCCTACAGGGGCCGTTGTCGGGGCTGAAGCCCTCCCACACACAGTTCCGGGGATCTGGTCGCGTGGGAGCGGCTTCAGCCGCGATCATGACGGTGGGGCTCAGTCCTCGACCAGATTGTAGGACCCGTCCGCGTCGTGGGTCTCGCGGCCGGTCACCGGCGGGTTGAAGGTGCAGATCAGGCGCATGTCCTCGGTGCCGCCGCGCAGGATGTGACGGTCGTGCTGGTCCAGCGCGTAGAGAATGCCGTCGTGGATCTGGTGCACTTCGCCGGTGGCGAGATCCTCGATGCTGCCATTGCCGGCGACGCAGTACACCGCTTCCAGGTGATTCTTGTACCAGAGGTGCAGTTCCGCGCCGGCCGGAATGATGGTCTCGTGGTAGGAGAACCCCATGCCGTCCTTTTTCAGAAGCATCCGGTAGCTGGTCCAGCCGGGACCCTGGACTTCCCGCTCCGTCCCCTTCAGATCGTTGATGTTGACGATTTTCATCGGCGATTCTCCTCGTTGTGTCCTGATGACTGGTGGCATCACCCGGGCCCCTGAGGCAGAAGCGGCCGACCCGGGGGCGGCCAACACTGCTGCGTGTTCCGCGTCCCCATGATCGGCCGCCGGGGGCGTTACGTCCAGCCCGTTTACTGGCTGGCTGCCTTTTGCTGGATCCCCAGCTCACCCATGGCTTCCACCAGGCTCTGCTCGATGATCCCCAGACCCTTCTCCAGGTCGGCATCCTCGATGGTGCACGGCGGCAGGAGCTTTAGCACCTGATCGTCGGTGCCCGCGGTCTCGATGATCAGCCCGTGGCGGAAGGCCGCGTCGGAGATCTGCTCTGCGAGTTCCACGTTGGCGAATTCGATGGCCTGCATCATGCCACGGCCGCGCGGGCAGCCCCGGGCGTCCGGGTAGCGCTGCGCCAGCCCGTCCAGGAACTCGGCCATGCGCTTGCCCTTGCGGGCAATGTCCTTCTCGAAGCTGTCGTCGGACCAGAACAGCTCCAGTGTGCGCTTGGCCGTCACGAAGGATGGGTTCTGGCCGCGGAAGGTGCCGTTGTGCTCGCCCGGCGCCCAGATGTCGTACTCCGGTTTGATCAGCGTGATGGCCAGGGGCAGGCCGTAGCCGCTCAGGGATTTGGACAGGGTCACCATGTCCGGGTAGATGCCGGCTTCCTCGAAGCTGAAGAAGTGGCCACAGCGGCCCAGGCCAGTCTGGATGTCATCGACGATGAGCAGCATGTCGTACTTGCGGCACAGTTTCTCCAGGCCCCGCAGCCATTCCAGGTCGGCCACGTTGACGCCGCCCTCGGCCTGCACCGTCTCGGTGATCACCGCGGCGGGTGTATCCACCCCGGAGGCACTGTCGGCGAGCATGCGGTCGATGTACTCCAGGCTGTTGGTGCCCGGGCCCATGTAGCGGTCGAACGGCATGTGCGTGGTGTTGTCCAGCGTCACTCCGGCGCCCTGGCGCTTGAAGCCGTTGCCGGTGACCGACAGCGAACCCAGCGTCATGCCGTGGAAGGCATTGGTGAAGGCCATGACGGTGTCGCGTTTTTTCACCTTGCGTGCCAGCTTCAGTGCCGCTTCCACGGCGTTGGTGCCCGTCGGCCCGGGGAACTGGACGCGGTAGTCCATGTTGCGCGGCTTGAGAATCAGCCGCTCCAGGGTGTCCAGGAACTCGGCTCGGGCCACGCTGGCCATGTCCAGGCTGTGGGTGATGTTGTCGTCGCTCAGGTACTCGATCAGCGCCTTTTTCAGCTCCGGGTGGTTATGCCCGTAGTTCATTACGCTGGCGCCGGCGAAGAAGTCCAGGTAGGCCTCGCCGTCGGTGTTGTACATGTACGAGCCGCTCGCCTTGGCGAACGTGGTCGGGAAACCGCGCACGTAGCTGCGGACTTCCGACTCGTGCTGATTGATGATCTGCATGTGGTCCATGGTCATGAGTTGATCCTCACGGCTTGAGTTGAGTGGGTGCGGAGGGCGTGAACGGGCCGATGAAGTACCAGTCTTCGGCCTCGTGATCGCCTTCCGGTGGAAACTGATCGCTGCGGAAGCCTTCGGCGGGGCGGATGTCTGTCCCGAGCTCCCGCGCGATGGCGGTGAACAGCGCCTTCGACGCCTCGTTGGATGGCGAAATGGTGGTCTCCAGCATGGTGGCGCCGCGGGCGCCAGGGCTCTGCAGGAAGGCGGCAAGCAGGCGTTTGCCCAACCCGACCCCACGCACGCTCGCATCCACGCCCACCTGCCAGAGAAAGACGCTGTCCGGGCGCTGCGGCGGCCGAAAACCGGTGACAAAACCGACCACGGCATTGTCATGCTCCGCCACCACGCAGGTGTCACTGAATTCGCGTGCGAGAAGCATGTACATGTACGCCGAATTCAGATCCAGAACGCCGGATTCTTTAACCACTCGCCAGATGGCCGCGCCATCGTCCGTGGATGGGTTCCGAAAACTGATGGAATTGCTGTCGTTTGCGTTCATTGGATGGCGCCCGTCCGTATCACTGGAGCCCGAGGGCGTGGTGTCCCATGCCGCCTTGGTGGCCGGCAGCGAGCCCCTGAGTCATCGGTGGCACTGACACGGCACCCCCGCACCGCGGAGTTCGGTGTGTCTGCGTCGCTTGAGTTCGGGGGGAGGCCGCTGTGTCGGCCTGGAACGGAGTGTCAGGGTCACCCCCCGGTATGACCGGAGCGGGTGTTGTCGGGTCAGCCAAAGATTTGGCCCCTTGGGGTTTGAGTTCGGCCCATAGTTCACCATGATTTCCCTTTGGCGTCAAGCTCGGGGAGCGTTGGAAATTTATTCAATAATTGAATTATCAAAACAATCTTATTCGATATTTATGTTTTGTTTTATTCGGATTAATTGAGTTGTTATCAAAAAAATATTGTATCGATATCCCCGGTGCAGTTTTTCAGGGTTTCCTTGACGCTGGCGCCCGGCAGGCGGACGATTGCCCTCGTTTTCGCGATGGCGTCCCGCCCGGGAGAGCCTGAACAAAGGTTGGTTTCGCGCGATGATGGTTCCGACTCTGGCGTCCCTGGCGGCGCTGCTGATTTCCGTCGGCATTCTACTGCTGGGTGGCGGCCTGCTGGGGACGTTGCTTTCCGTTCGTCTGGGCGTGGAGGGCGTGTCTGCCACCGTCATCGGGATGGTGATGGCCTGCTATTCCGTTGGCTTCGTTCTGGGCACCCTGTTCTGTGACCGCATCATCCAGAAGGTCGGGCATATCCGGGTTTTCGCCGCCCTGGCCGCCCTGGCTGCCTGCGCCGCCCTGGCGCATGGCCTGTACGTGGATCCCTGGCTGTGGGCAGGCCTGCGGATCATGTTCGGTTTCGCCATCGCCGGGCTGTACATGGTTGCGGAAAGCTGGCTCAACGATCGCACCCCGCGGGAAATCCGCGGACGGATGCTGGGTATTTACGTGGTGGTCACGTCGGCCGCCCTGGGGTCGGGGCAGTTCGTGCTGGGGCTGGGCGATGTCACCACTCACCACCTCTTCAGCGTTGCGGCGATGCTGCTGGCGGCAGCACTGATTCCGGTGGCTCTGGCCCGCGTGCCGTCCCCCGAACTCGAGGTGACCCGTCGTGTGACCCTGCGCGAACTCTACTGGATTTCACCTCTGGCGACCGTCACGGCGCTGGGCGCGGGGATGACCAACGGAGCCTTCTTTTTCCTCGGGCCCGTGTTCGCAGTGGATGTGGGCTTCAGCGCCGGGGAGGTTGGCACATTCATGGGCGCCGCCGTACTCGGCGGACTGTTCCTGCAGTACCTGATCGGGCGTCTGTCAGACCGCTACGACAGACGTCGCGTGATCATGGCCACGGCCCTGCTGGTGTCATTGCTCAGTGTCGGCATGGTGATGCTGCAGGAGCAGCCGGTGTGGGCGGTGACGGTGCTGGTGATCTTCTGGGGCGGCAGCAATTTCACGATGTACGCGCTGAGCCTTGCCCTGGCCCATGATTTCATGGCGCCCAAAGAGCGCGTGCCGGCCAGCGCCACGTTGCTCCTGGTCCACGGCATCGGCATGATCATCGGTCCGCTGGCCCTGTCCGGGCTCATGGACGTGGTGGGCGCCCATGGCCTGTTCCTGGGCATTGCCCTGGTGGCGGTATTGATCGCGTTCTTCGGGGGGTATCGGGACCGGGTCGGTCAGCGGATCGAGGTGGCCTCCCAGGAACCGTACCAGGTGTCGCCCCAGGCGACGCATTCGACCCCTTACTGGACGGGGCTTGATCCGGCCGCGGACGACGCGCAGCTGGAGTTCGAATTCGAGTTTCCGGAGCAGGTGGATGACCATGACTGGTAATAGTAGGGGAGGTGCTCGTGCCTGACGCGAGCGATCTGTCGGTACGACCGCTGCTGGCCCTGGATACGGCGACCGACGCCTGCTCCGTGGCCGTCGGCGACGGTGAGCGCGTGGTCTCCCGGTTTGCCGTCATGCCGCGTCAACACGCCGCAAGGCTACTGCCCCTCATCGACGAGGTGCTGCAGGAGGTGGGTCTGGTGCCGGCGGATCTCGGCGCTGTCGCCTGGGGGCACGGTCCCGGGGCGTTTACGGGGGTGCGGATCGCTGCCGGCGTTGTCCAGGGCATTGCCTGGAGCCGTGATCTCCCGGTGGTCGGCGTGTCCACGCTGGCGGCCCTCGCTCAGGGGGCCTTCCGCCGTCACGGGGCGCGGCGGGTGTGGAGCGCCCTGGACGCCCGCATGGGCGAGGTCTATTGGGGCGGATATGCGCTCGAGGATGGTGCCGACGTGATGGTCGCCGCCGTGCCCGACTGCGTCAGTGACCCGGCGCAGGTGCCGGTAAGCCCGGGCCTGGTCGATGCCGCAGGGGTCGGCACGGGCTGGGAAGCCCACGGGCAGGCGCTGGCCGGGCGAGTCGGGGGGGCGGCACTGGTGGATGGGGAGGCGCTCCCCGATGCCCTTGATCTGTTGCCACTGGCCCGGCATGCATTGCGGGCCGGGTGCTGGGTTGCGGCCCGGGACGCGGCACCGGTGTACCTGCGGGATCGTGTGACCGGGTGATTCCACGCGGGCCGTTCTGTGGTATAAACGCGCCGTTTGCTCGCCCGGCCGCTGACACCGGCCGACTGGCCTGATCAACGCGAGGGGGCACCCATGACCACCATTCGCCAGGACGACCTCATCCAGAGCGTGGCCGACGCGCTGCAGTACATTTCCTACTATCACCCGAAGGACTTCGTGCAGGCGGTCACCTCCGCCTACGAGCGCGAGGAATCGCAGGCGGCGCGGGATGCCATGGCGCAGATCCTGATCAACTCGCGCATGTGCGCCGAGGGGCGGCGCCCCATCTGCCAGGACACGGGCATCGTCACCGTCTTCCTGCGTATCGGCATGGACGTGCGCTGGGATGCCACCATGAGTGTCGAGGACATGGTCAACGAGGGGGTGCGCCGCGCCTACACCCATCAGGACAACGTGTTGCGCGCCTCGGTACTGCAGGACCCCGCCGGCGCTCGGCGGAATTCCGGCGACAACACGCCGGCGGTGATCCATATGGAGGTGGTGCCGGGTGATACCGTGGAGGTGGAACTGGCGGCCAAGGGAGGTGGTTCCGAGGCGAAGGCCAAGTTCGCCATGCTCAATCCCTCGGACAGCATTGTCGACTGGGTTCTCAAGACAGTACCCACCATGGGCGCCGGCTGGTGCCCGCCGGGGATTCTCGGTATCGGTATCGGTGGCACCGCGGAGAAGGCCATGGTCCAGGCCAAGGAGGCCTGCATGGAATCCATCGACATCCACGACCTGCGCGAGCGCGGTCCGGCCAGCAAGGCCGAAGAGTTGCGCCTGGAGATCTTCGACCGGGTCAATAAGCTGGGCATCGGCGCCCAGGGACTTGGTGGCCTGACCACCGTGCTGGACGTGAAGATCAAGGACTACCCCACCCACGCCGCCAACCTGCCGGTGGCCATGATCCCCAACTGCGCCGCCACCCGCCACGCCCACTTCGCGCTGGACGGATCGGGGCCGGCGGAGCTTACGCCGCCGTCCCTGGATGACTGGCCGGAGATTACCTGGGACGCCGGTGAGAGCGCCCGTCGGGTGAATCTGGACACTGTCACCCGCGAGGAGGTGGCGAGTTGGAAACCCGGCGAGACCCTGCTGCTGTCGGGGAAGATGCTCACCGGCCGCGACGCCGCCCACAAGCGCATCGCCGACCTGTTCGCCCGTGGCGAGCCGCTCCCCGAGGGCGTGGACTTCAACAACCGCTTCATCTACTACGTGGGTCCCGTGGATCCGGTGCGCGATGAAGTGGTGGGGCCCGCAGGCCCCACCACGGCCACTCGCATGGACAAGTTCACCGGCCAGATGCTCGAGCGCACCGGTCTGCTGGGCATGATCGGCAAGGCCGAGCGCGGCCCCGAGGCGGTGCAGGCCATTCGCGATAATCAGGCTGTCTACCTCATGGCCGTGGGTGGCGCCGCATATCTGGTCTCCAAGGCGATCCGGAAATCCCGCGTGGTGGCCTTTGAGGACCTGGGCATGGAAGCCATCCACGAGTTCGAAGTGGAGGACATGCCGGTGACTGTCGCTGTGGATGCCGCCGGGCAGTCCGTTCACGAGACCGGGCCGCGGGAGTGGCGCGACCGCATCGCCGGCATTCCGGTACGCACCGAGCCGGCCTGATCCCGTTCGTTTCGCCCCGTAATGCAAGCCCCGCTCCGAGCGGGGCTTGCATTGCCGTTCAGTGGTGATCGACAATAGAGCGAGCGCTCGCTCGATAGAATGGCAGGGCGTCGGTTGCCGCCCCGCCGGCATGTCCGTTGATCGCAACACCACGAGGATTGCTCCGCATGGGTGAAATTCACCTGATCCGCCATGGTCAGGCTTCCTTCGGCAGTGATGACTATGACCGTCTCTCGGATCTCGGGCGGCAGCAGACTGTTGCGCTGCGGGATCACTGGCGGCAGCTCGGGTTGCGGTTCGACGTGATCTACTGCGGCCTGCTGCACCGGCAGAGCAGTACCGCCAATCTGCTCATGAGCGGTGAACTGGCTCCGGAATGGCGCCAGTCCGCCTGCCTGGACGAGTTCGCGCACCAGCCCGTGCTGCGTGCCTGGTGGCGGCGCCTGGGTGAGCAGGATCCCGACAACATGCCCGATCGGGAACTCCTCAACAGCGACCGGCGTGTGTTTCAGCGGTTCTATACGCAGGCGATGAGCGCGTGGCTGGAAGGGCGGCTGCCGCCCACCGAGGGCCTGGAGTCCTGGGACGGATTCCGCGAGCGCTGCCAGGGCGCGCTGTCGGAACTCATGGCGGAGCAGCCCAGAGGGGCGCGCATCGGTGTGGTGACCTCCGCCGGGGTGATCGGTGTGCTGGTCGGTCAGGTGCTGGGCCTGCGTGACGAGGCCGCCATGCGCCTGGGGTGGACCATCTACAACACGTCGCTGACCCGGTTCGTGTACAACAAGTCCGGCGACGTCAGTCTGCTGGATTTCAATGCCGTGCC